>JAPPBT010000077.1 GCA_026702745.1 Gemmatimonadota bacterium | reverse complement strand
CCGCCGGCGTCCGGGCTGGCTTCGGTCAAAAGACCCGAAAGCTTGCAGTACGCATCGGTGCTCTCGGCAATTTCGGACATCCGGTCCGCCCACGGCTGCCAAAGGCCCTCGGTAATGACCGGCTTGGCGCCATGGTCGATGACGGTTTTGAGGTCAGGATGGCGCTTGAGGAATTCGAGCAGGTAGGACAGGTGCTGGGGCCGGACCAGTGCGTCGAAGCACAGATCGGCATCGATCACCGCCTCGGTCGCCGCCGCCAGGTCCGGGCGCGTGATCCACGCTTCGTCCTCGATGTTGTGGATCATCGGCCGGATCCCGACCAGCTTCGGGTTTTGCGCGAGATCGGCCAGCACCGTCGCCGCGTCGGCGCTTTCCATGTCGATCCAGCCCACGACGCCGGCTACCAGGTCGGTCTGCCCGGCCAGTTCCAGCAGGAAGCGCGTTTCCGCGACGGTGGGCGCGGCCTGGACCAGGATGGTCCTGTCGACGCCCGCCGCTTGCAGAAGCGGGGCGAGGTCGTCGGGCCCGAAATCACGGTATAGGGGCTTGAGCGCCGGGGTCAGCCAGCCGTAGTCGTTGCGCTCGACCTTCCAGAAGTGCTGGTGGGCGTCGATTCGTAGTGGCGAGGAGTTCATATCAGGGGTGCTCAGAGGGTTCCGGCGCGATTTTCGCATGCCGGAGCCCCGCGTGCGAACGCCATATAGACTTGGAAAGCGATGAAAATCTCGACCGTCAGGCAGCTGTTCGGCAACCGGAACTTCGCCCTGTTTTCGGTGGGCAACGTGCTGTCTCTGACGGGAAACTGGATTCAGCTGGTGGCGGTGTCCTGGCTGATCTGGGAACTCACCAATTCCACGGTCTGGCTGGGTATCGTGGCGGCGTCCCAGTTCGTGCCGATTTTCCTGGTCGGTCCGTTGGGGGGCGTGCTGGCCGACCGCCTGGATCGGCGTCGGCTCATCCTTTTCAGCAACGGCGGCGGCCTGTTCTGCGCGCTTGCCCTTTTCGCCATCTACAGCACCGGACATCTCAACGTTGTCATCATCTGCATTATCCGGGCGCTGCAGGCGGCGTTTCAGTCGCTCGGACAACCGGCGCGGCTGGCCGTGGTCCCACGGCTCGTGCCGTCGGCGCAGCAGACAGCGGCCATCGCGATAGGCAACATCAGTCTGCACACGGCCCGATTGCTCGGTCCCATCCTTTCCGGGGTGGTCGTTGCGGTCAGTGGGATCGGCCTGGCGATGCTGGTGAACGCGCTGAGCTTTGTGGTCTTTATTTCCTGCATTGCGGCGATTCGACTGCCGGAGCTGGCGCGCAAAGCCCCGCGTTCACCGGACCGGAGGACCGGGGCCTTCGGCGAGGCGATCGAAGGGATGGCCTGTCTCGGCCGCAACAAGGCCATTCTGATGACGGTCGTCCTTGCTGCCGTGATGGTCCTGTTCGCCCGCCCGATCATGTTCATGCTGCCCGCTTACGTGGATATGGTGTTTGCCGAGGGGATGGCGGGCCTGTCGATCCTCATCTCGATGAGCGCCGCGGGCAGCATTGCGGGTGGCCTGTCCATGGCGCGGACGCGCCATTCAAGCGGTCTCATGAAGGTCGTGTTGCTGAGCAGCCTCGCCATTGCCGCGGCCGCTACCGCCTTCGCGCTGGTGCGCGAATACTGGGTGGCGGGCGCCTTCCTGGTCGCGCTCGGTTTCATGAACGTGGTCTTCAGCGTGTCTTCGCAATCGCTCGTGCAGCACGCGGTTGACGAGGACACCCGCGGAAGGGTGATGAGCTCCTGGTTCATGCTGAACCGGGGCGGGCCGGCCCTGGGCACGTTTTTCTTCGGCATCCTGGCCGATCTGATCGGTCTGTCGTGGCCGATCATCCTGGGCTCGGGCGTCGTTCTGATCACGGTGCTGCTGTGCCTGCTCTACCGCAGGCGGGTCCTGGAGAAGGCGAACATCCGACCGGCGACATAAGCGCCCCAGTAGTTCCTTCGTTCCGCCGCGGGCTGCTAGGATGCCGCAAACGGAGAGCTTCGCCATGACAACCCGACACGACATTCCCGTGCCCCCCATGGTGCGCAAGGACGGCACCTATCCGACCGTTGACCTGCGCCGCGACAAGGTGTCCATCAATATCGTGCAGACGCGCACTCGGCCGGTTGACCCGGACGATCCGGAACCGCTGATCCGGGACAACCTCGATTACACGCTCAACGCGATCGACAAGGCGCAGGGCAAGGGCCGGGCCGACCTCGTGTGTTTTCACGAGTTCCCCCTTCAGGGAGGAGGCAGGAAGAACCGCGAGCAGTACCTGAGGGTGGCGCGTTATACGGAATGCAGGGAAATCGAGGAGATTGCGCTGAAGGCGAAGCAATACGACTGCTACATCGCTTTCGGCTGCCTGATCAAGGACGAGGACTGGCCGGGCCACGTGATGAACATGCAGATCCTGGCGGGGCCGGATGGCAATATCGTGGCCAGGCACTGGAAGCAGCGCGCCAAGCGCGGAACGTTCCGGCACAGCGAGCAGATCACGACCTGCATCTACGACGTTTTCGACCGTTTCGTCGAAATGTACGGCTGGGACGCGGTGATTCCCGTAGCCCGGACCGACATCGGCAACATCGCGATGTCGCCGGTCCAGTATGAGCCCGAACTGTTCCGGGCGCAGGCGCTGAAAGGCGCGGAGATCCTGGTGCGGCCCGCCACCGGCGGGTTCCGCTGGGAGGACACGCAGATGTGCTCCTACCATCACGACGTCTTCACGGTGGTCGTGAACAATTCACTGAATATCGGCTACGAGAACAAAGAGTTTTTCGTCGAGAACGCGCCGCGCAACGATTGGGTCGGGCGGTCTTCGATATTCGGGCCGAAGGGCGAGGTGCTTGCCCAGGCCGGCCCCTTCGAGACCCGCCGCCGCGCCGTGATCGACATGGCGGCCTATCGCGAGCGCCATCGGATTCCCGATTTTCACATCAGCATGTACCGGCACGTCTTCGACCAGTATGAAGAGCGCTATCAGCCCAATCTCTGGACCGGGTATCAGCCGGACAACGCACGCGAAGCCGCGGATTATCTGCACCCGCGGGCGGCCTGGCAAAATTTCTGGTACGACTACTGAGGATTCGCTGCCGGCTTATTCGCTGGCCTGGTCCTGGCGGGGGAAAGTCGTAGGCACAACCGGGTGGACCCAGTTCTTCGGG
Organism: Gemmatimonadota bacterium; assembly: GCA_026702745.1. Taxonomy (NCBI): domain Bacteria; kingdom Pseudomonadati; phylum Gemmatimonadota; species Gemmatimonadota bacterium. The sequence continues at coordinate 2,684 of JAPPBT010000077.1, read as the reverse complement.
TCGGCCCGGCGGGCCGGCGACGGAATCGAGAAGTGCCGGTAGCGCCCTTCGTGCTCCAGTTTCTCGACGTCGATTTCCCAGCCCTGCTTCACTTTATCGAACAGCACCTTCCGGAACGCCGTTTCGAGCTGATCGGACTCGACCAGCAGCTGGTGCGCCATGGAGCGCGGCACGAATTTCGGCTCGACCGAAGCGACTGCCTCATAGTCCTCGCGGAAGGCCAGCCGGATGCCGTCGAGGCGGGCCTCGTCGTGCTCCTCTTCCATCAGGTAGTTGCGCGCCTGGTGCATGAAGATCCGCGTGTTGTACGAATCGACGGGCGTGCGCGCGGAGACCGTGACCTGCCGGATATTGCCCTCGCGGGTGATGTCGATACGGTGCGAAATACCCGCCAGGTAGGAGTCGGTGGAGGCCACCGTATTGCCCCGTTTTCTGGAAACCAGCCTGGCGATATCCTCGCTCACCTGCGTGTGCTTGGGCGGGACGCGTTCGCGAGTGGCGTTATGGCCCCCGAAGTCGTTTTCGACCAGCGGGACGATCTGCACTTTCGGCGCGCTGCGCCGCCCGAAACGCGAATGCACAAATGCGGGATGCGCGCTGTCGAGCGAGTTCTCGTGCCCGCGGGCCCAGTTCACATCGGCGTCAAACTCGATCGAAACCACTCGCCAGTTTTCCTTGTCGTGGTACTCGGGGAAAACGGTCGTCGGGATCGCCGGGCGCTGTTCCTCTTCCAGGTCGCCCAGGAAAACCCAGACCCAGTCGAAATGCTCTTCGACGGGATACGAGTCCACCCGTGCGCGCCTGGGTATGTTGGTGTCTTCCCCCAGGGCGGGAATCTCGACGCACTGGCCCTGCGCATTGAATTTCCAGCCGTGGTAGCCGCAGGCGATACGTCCGGCGCCGTCCAGTTCACCCCGGCCTATCGAACCGCCGCGATGGCAGCAGGTGTTGGTCAGACAGACGGCCTGGTTTTCGGGAGTGCGGAAGAGTACGAAATTCTGGCCTAACATACGCACGATCAATGGCTTTTCCGCATTCACTTCATGGCTCTTGGCAGCCACGTACCAGTTGTTCATCAACATGCTCGTCCCCTGTTTGTCCGGCAGGCAACCATTCGGTTCGACGGTCGGGCGTGGATTTGATCGTTCATTTTAGCTTTCGCCGCTGAATCGGAAAGATGCTGCGTACCGGCAAGAAATTCCTGGCTGGATTGAAGGATGGGCGCAAGGTCTACATCGGCGGCGAGGAGGTGAAAGACGTTGTCGAACACCCGGCCTTCAGGGGCGCTGCGCAAACGCTGGCCAGGCTGTTCGACCACAAGGCCGATCCCGCCAACGGCGAGCCGATGTCGTTCGAGGAGGAGGGCGAGGAATTCTCGTCCTATTTCCTCATGCCCCGAACCCGTGAAGACCTCGTCAGGCGCTCGCGGGCGCACTACGCGATCGCCGAACGGACATACGGTCTTTTCGGCCGAAGTCCCGATCACGTCGCCAGCTTCGTGACGGGCCTTGCGATGAACCCGGAAATACTGGACCGGGACGGCGATTCCTGTTCGGGCCATATCACCGACTACTACGAGCACCTCAGAAAGAACGACTTGTACGCCTCGTATGCCGTGCATCCGGCCCCCCAGTCCAAGAACGAAAACATCTTCGGCGACACCAGGGGATACCAGGCCGTGCTGCAGGTCGTCGACGAGGATGACAACGGCGTCATCCTGAACGGAATGAAGATGCTGGCCACGGCGGGCGTCTTCTGCGATGAAGTCTGGATCGGCAACCTGACGCCGATTTCCGATGACAAGAAAAAGGAAGCCATAACCTGCGCCGTGCCGATGAATGCCGCGGGGCTGACCCTGTGGGTACGCAAGCCCATGGAGCTCTATGCGGCCACGGAGTTCGACAGTCCGCTCGCGTCGAATTTCGACGAAAGCGACGTGATGCTGATCTTCGATAACGTGCGGGTGCCCTGGGAGCGCGTTTTCGTTCACGACCGCGCGGCGCTCTCGCGGGAGATTTACGTCCAGACCGCCTCGCACACGCTCGGCAATCACCAGTCCAATGTGCGTTTTCATGCAAAACTGCGTTTCATCGCCGGAATCATCCACAAGATCACGCAATCCGCCGGGGTCGACAGGATTCCCGTCGTGGCGGAAAAACTCGGGAGACTCGCAGCGTGGGAGGCGGCCCTGGGCGGGATGATCCAGGGCCAGATACAGGACTGCGAAGACCTCGGCAACGGATTCGTGAATTTCAACCGGCGCTACATGTATGCGGCGCTCAACTGGTGCCAGGAGCACTACCCCGAGATCATCGCGATGATGCGGGAGTTGTCCGGCGGCAGCGTGTTCCAGATGCCCGCCGACATCTCGGTGCTGGAAAACCCGGCGACCCGGGACATCTTCAGGGACTACTGGGCGGCCGGGGATGAAACCGCGGTGGACCGCGTCAAGCTGTACCGCCTGGCCTGGGACATGTACGGCAGCGAGTTCGGCTCGCGCCAGCAGCAATACGAGAACTTTTTCGCCGGGCCGTCCTTCATCGTGCGCAACCACAGTTTCCGGGAGGCGCCCTGGAGCGCCTTTGGCGCGGTCGTGGACGGCCTTCTGGACAGCTTCCCGGTGCCAGGGGAGTCCGAATCCTCGAGGCTCGTCACAGCGGCGTCGCATAGCTTGAACAGAGTTG
>JAPPBT010000076.1 GCA_026702745.1 Gemmatimonadota bacterium | reverse complement strand
ATCTGGGCGGTAGGGACAGCTGGGAGAACATGGTCTGCGCCTGCCAGCGGTGCAACAACAAGAAGGGGGACCGGCTGCCGGAAGAGGTGAACATGGCGCTGCGGCGCAAGCCCAAGGCGCCCACCAGGATACACTTTATTCGAGACTTCATTGGCATCCACCATCATTCCTGGCGGCCCTACCTGTTTCTGAAGAACGAACAACCGGAAGAATTGCTATGGCCTACCAGGTAAGGCTCGAACATTTCGAAGGACCGCTGGACCTCCTGCTGTTCCTGATCAGGGAACACGAGGTGGATATCTACGACATTCCCATCTCGCTGGTCACGCAGCAGTACCTTCAGTATCTCGAGCTGCTCAAATTGCTCGATCTCGAAGTCGGCAGCGAGTACCTGCTCATGGCGGCGACGCTCCTGCGCATCAAGTCGAAGATGCTCCTGCCCCGCAGGCCCGAAGAGGAGGAAGAGGAAGGCGCGGACCCGCGGGAAGAACTCGTGCAGCGCCTGCTGGAATACCGGCAGTTCAAGGAAGCGGCCGGCGTGCTGAACGAGCACCAGGACCGCAACGCCGATGTGTTCTACCACCCGCCCACGGAGCACCCGGAAGAGGACCTGAACGGCGTGGAAACGCTCGACACCCGCCTGGCGGGCAACCTGAATCTCTGGGACCTGCTGCAGGCCTTCAAATTCACGCTGGACCGCGCAAAAGACGATTTCGACCGGACCGTGGAGCGGGAGACCCTGTCGATCGAGGACCGGATGGATGATATCCTGGATCACCTGAAGCAGCGGAAGAACCTGTTTTTCAGTGCGCTCTTCCAGGAAGATCTCTCCCGGCCCTTCCTGATCATCACCTTCCTGGCCCTGCTGGAACTGATCCGGCAGAACCGGGTGGTTTTCGAACAGACCGATACGCTGGGCGAGATCTGGCTGACCCTTTCCGATTCGGTAGGTACCTCGTCATGAGGGAGCACGAGCCATGCAGAAGAAACTGATCATGGACGAGGCGCAGCTGGACGAATACCGCGCGATCACGGAAGCCGTGCTCTTCGCCAGCGACGCGCCGCTCAGCCTGACCGAACTCAGCCGCATCATGGACGACGTGGGCGAGGACCTGGTCGGTGCTTGCATCGAAGCCCTGAACGAGAAGTACGCGCAGGGCGGCCACGGCTTCGAAATCCGGCATGTGGCCAATGGCTACCAGCTCAGCAGCAAGGTGGATTACGCGAAATGGATTCGCCGGCTTTACCGTGGCAGGATCCCGTCGCGGCTCACCCAGGCCGCCCTGGAATGCCTTTCGATCGTCGCGTACAAACAGCCGATCAGCCGGTCCGAGGTGGAGGCCATACGCGGGGTGAACGTCGACGGCGTGCTTCGGACGCTGCTGGACCGCAATCTCATACGCATCGCCGGCAGGGGGGAAGGCGTCGGCCGGCCGATTCTCTATGCGACGACCGGTGATTTCCTCCGGTATTTCGGGCTCAACAAGCTGTCGGACCTGCCCAAGCTGGACGAGCTGAACGAACTGTTGAAGGACCAGGATATCGAGCTGGACGAAGTAGAAGAACAGTTGGACTCGTCGCTGTTCCCGCGGCCGGGGCAGTCAGGCAGTCCGCCGGACGGAACAGATGAGAAAATAGTGTCGACCGATGAGACTGAATAGATACATGGCCCAGGCGGGCGTCGCCTCCCGGAGGCACAGCGAAGCGATGATCGTGGCCGGCCGGGTCAAGCTGAACGGCGAGACGGTGGTTTCCCTGGCCACGCAGGTCCATCCCGATTCGGATGTCGTGACGGTCGATGACCGGACGCTGGAGTTATCGGCGGACCGGAAATGTTACCTGCTCAACAAGCCGGCCGGATATCTGACCACGTTGAGCGATCCCTACGGACGGCCGACGGTTGCGTCGTTGATCCGGGACATTCCGGAACGCGTCTTTCCCGTCGGCAGGCTGGACCGGGACTCGGAGGGCCTGCTGCTCCTGACGAACGACGGCGCATTGGGTAACAGGTTGATGCATCCGCGTTTCCGTTGTGAAAAGGAGTATCACGTCCTCGTTAAGGGTGTGCCGCGGGATGACACCCTGCATAGGCTGAGAGAAGGCGTCGTGCTGGACGGCAGGACCACGGCAATGGCCGGCGTGGAATCGATCCGGCGCACGGAAAGCGGGACCTGGCTTTCGATCGTATTGCACGAGGGTCGCAAGCGCCAGATCCGGAGAATGTGCGCCATGGTGGGGCATCCCGTGATGCGGTTGATCAGGGTGCGGCTGGGCGGACTGGCCGGCGGCGGCCTTCCCGCCGGGAAATGGCGCGCCTTGACCCATGGAGAAATCGAGGAACTTGAGCCGGTGGGCAGCATGACCGGCTGAAGGACTTTTTTCGTTCGGGCGGACCGGTCCGGATGTGTCGGCGGTCCGTGTTTTTCATCCATCAAGGAGGAGTGACATGTCAGAGGACTCACCGAAGACTACCGAGGTCGAAGAGACCGAGGCGTCTTCTTCACCCGCCGAACTCGCGGAGGCGGCTAAAGAGGTATCCGCGGAACCACCCGCAACGGATTCGGAGCAAGACGCGCCGGCGGAGCCTTCCGCCGAGCCGGAGACGGCCGTGGCGACGGAGACCGCCGTGGCGACGGAGACCGCCGTAGCGACGGAAACCGCCAAGCCGACCGACGAAACGGAACCCGCTTCCCCGAAGCGCCCGTACCGGTTGCCCAAATGGGTGGACGAGCAGGACCTGAATCAACAGGAACTCGAAGAATACGAACAGATGTTCCAGATGTATGACGAGACCCTGAAGGACATCGTGGAAGGCGAGATCGTTCCCGGCCAGGTCATCGCGATCGAGAACGGCGAAGTCATCATCGACGTCGGGTTCAAGTCGGAAGGCGCCATCTCGCTGTCCGAGTTCACCGACCCCGACGAGCTCGAGATCGGCCAGGACATCGAGGTCTTCCTGGAGGATATCGAAGCCCAGGAAGGGCAGCTCGTTCTGTCCAAGCAAAAAGCCGATTTCATGAAGGTCTGGGACAAGATCAAGGACGCCCACGAGGAAGGCGCCGTGGTGGAAGGCCAGATCCTGAGGCGCATCAAGGGCGGGCTGGTGGTCGACCTGTTCGGTGTGGATGCCTTTCTGCCCGGTTCGCAGGTGGCGTTGAAGCAGACGCCGAACCTGGACCAGTTTATCGGAGAAAAGCTTCCCTTCAAGATCATCAAGCTGAACAAGAGCCGCAGGAACATCGTGGTGTCCCGTCGCGTGGTACTCGAGGTCGAGAAGGAGAAGCAGAAGCAGGCCATCATCGCCGAACTCGACCGCGGCCAGGTTCGTAAAGGCGTGGTCAAGAACATCACGGATTTCGGCGCTTTCGTGGATCTGGGCGGCATCGACGGACTGCTGCACATCACGGACATCTCCTGGGGACGCATCGGCCATCCTTCCGAACTGGTGACGATCGGCAGCGAGATTACCGTGGCCATCCTGGAATTCGACCGGGAACGCGAACGGATTTCGCTGGGCCTCAAGCAACTCGAGCCCTACCCCTGGGCGAACGTCGAGGAGAAGTATCCGGTCGGTTCGAGAATCACGGGGCGGGTCGTCAGCATCACCGACTACGGGGCCTTCGTGGAACTCGAACGGGGCGTGGAGGGGCTGATCCACATCTCCGAAATGTCCTGGACGAAGCACGTGACCCACCCGTCGAAGATGGTGACGGTCAACGAGAACGTGGACGCCATGGTCCTCAAGGTGGATCAGCAGAACGAGAAGATCTCCCTGGGCATGAAGCAGACCCAGCCGGACCCGTGGCTGTCGCTCAACGAGCGGTACAACGTGGGCGCCATGGTTCGCGGGCGCGTGCGCAACATCACCGCTTTCGGCGCTTTTGTGGAAATCGAAGAGGGCATCGACGGACTGGTCCATATCTCGGATATGTCCTGGACGCGACGGATCAAGCACCCCAGCGAAGTCGTCAGGAAGGGTGAAGAGATCGACGTCATGGTCCTCAACATCGATCCCGAAGCCCGGCGCGTATCCCTCGGCATCAAGCAGGTCTCCGAGGATCCGTGGATATCGCTTGCCGAAGTCTATCCGGTGAACACCGAGACGACGGGCGTTATCATCCGGCTTCTCGAACGGGGCGTGGTCGTCGAGCTTTCACACGAAGTGGAGGGATTCGTCCCCATTTCGCAGCTCAATCATCCGGAAATCAAGCGGCCGGGCGATGCCTTCAAGGAAGGCGAGGAGATCCCGCTGAAGGTCATCGAATTCGACGGGAAGAACCGCCGGGTCGTGCTCAGCGTGAAAGCCTACTTCCGTGACCGGGAACGGGCTGAAATCGACGACTACCTGAACAAGCACCCCGTAGCGGGTACCGTGATCGGCGATGTCGTGGCGGTTGAAGAAGAGGCCTCCAAGGCAGAGGATTCCGCCAAGGCAGAGAAAACCGCCAAGGCAGAGGAAACGGCCGAGGTCGAGGAAACTACCAAGGTCGAGGACACCACCGAGGCCGAGGACGCAGCCGTGGTCGAGGAAACTGCCGAGGCCGAGGAACCCGCCGAGGCTGAGGAACCCGCCGAGGCTGAGGAAACCGCCGAGGCCGAGGAAACCGCTGAGGCCGAGGAAACTGCCGAGGCAGTGGAAACCGCCAAGGCCGAGGACGCCGATAAAACCGGGGAAACGGACGGTTAAGTGCCGGTCCGTGACCAGTAGGACCGAGGTCTTCCGTGACTCAACCTGTCCTGGCCCCGGCGAGTGACGCTCCGACGGTAGCCTTGCACACGCTAGGCTGCCGTCTGAATCAGTACGAGACCGAGGCCATTCGCGAGCAGTTCGTCGTCCGGGGCTTTCGGGTCGTACCCTTCAGCGGACCCGCGGACGTCTACGTCGTCAATACCTGCACTGTGACCAACCAGGCCGATGCATCTGCCCGGCAGGCGCTTCGCCGGGCCGTCCGAACCGTGCGGGCCACGCGGACCAGCCAGTCCACAGGGCGCGACCCGGCGCCGGTCGTCGTCGCCACGGGCTGTTACGCCCAGACGAATCCCGGCCAGCTCCTGGAAATCGAGGGTGTGGACCTCGTCCTCGGCAACGTGGAAAAGGGCGATCTCGTCGACCACGTACTGACGATGCGCGCTGGTGATCCTCCCGCCTCGCGGGTGACCCGCAGGGCGCAGATGGCGCAATTCGACGAGCGACTCGACGTTTCCGCTTTTGAAAACCGAACGCGGGCCACGCTGAAGATCCAGGACGGCTGCGATCAGTTCTGCTCGTTCTGCATCATTCCCTGGGCCCGCGGCCGCCATCGCAGCCTACCGCCGGACGCCGTGATGCGCCAGGTGCAGACCTTGGTGGACCGAGGCTACGCCGAGATCGTGCTCACCGGCGTGCATCTCGGCGAATACGGCACCGACCTGTCCACGCCCGTCACGCTCAATGACGTCATTCGACAGATCCTGGAGCGGACCACGCTGCCCCGCCTGAGGCTGAGTTCCATCTGGCCCACGGCGGTGGACGGGGAACTGATCGACCTGTTCGGACACCACGCGCCAAGGCTGTGCCGTTACACCCACCTGGCCGTGCAACATGGCGACGACCGCCAGTTGGAGGCCATGCGCCGGACCTACACGGCCGGTCAAGCCGAGGAAGTGGTCGAACGGCTGGTCGACGCAGTGCCGGATATCTGCATCGGTGCCGACGTCATGGTCGGATTCCCGGGAGAAACCGACGCCTCCTTTCAACGCATGTACGACTGGCTGGACCGCCAGCCCTACGCGTATTTCCACGTGTTCTCCTATTCCAAGCGGGACCATACCCGCGCCGCCCGCATGCCGGACCAGGTGCAGCCTCCGACGGCACGGGAACGGAGCCAGTTGCTTCGAACGTTGAGCGATCGGAAATCAGCGGCCTATAACAGCCGATTCAGGGGCAGGATTCTATCTGTGCTGGTTGAGGAAGAATCGGATGAGGGGAAGATGACGGGGCGGACGGACCACGGGCTGAGATGCTGGTTCGAGGGACGGCCGGAGCAGGTGAATACCTTCGTGGCGGTGGAAGTAGACACAACCGATGTCCGGGGCTCGACCGGCCGGCTTTCAGGACCCGATTCCCGGAACGCCGCCGGCGCCGACACTGTACCCGAAATTCGGGACGTCGCCGGCCGGGTTCCCGTCGCCGACGCCACCCTTGAATTGGATTGACAGATGAAGCAACCGCCCGTTATATTGCGGGCTGGAAAGTCCTGCGCCAGTAGCTCAGCTGGATAGAGCGACGGCCTCCGGAGCCGTAGGTCAGAGGTTCGAATCCTCTCTGGCGTATATCCCCCGGTTCAGATCCACTCGTCCTGGACCATTCCTGCTTTCCGATTTATACCCGCTCGACCCCGGTTCAGTCCTTCTCACCGGTTCCGCCCTGCTCACCGGCCGGACCGTCTTCCTCTTCTTCCGCAACGTAGAGTTCGTTTTTCAGCAGGTACCGGACCGTGGACGCGTACCAGCGGGTTTCTCTCGAAACCGCCGCGGCGCGCTTGGTGGGGATCCCCATCCCGTTGAGCTCCTCCGCGATGCTGCGCAGGCTCCTGCCCTCGGTCCGCCAGTGCTTCACCTGCCGGATGATCTCCTGCTCCCTGGCATTGGGCACCAGTTGGTTGCCGGAAAGGTCGTAACCGTACGGGACCGCGCCGTAGACGAACCGGTTGTTCTTTTTCATCCGTATCCGGTTCCTCGTCCGCTCGGCGGGAAGGTCGTGAGCAATCCCGGCGAGCACGTTGAGCGTGCTCATGACCACCTTGCCCTCTTCCTGGTCGGTGCGGACGGACCGGCCGTCGAGGTCAAGCACGTGGCACGCTATGCCGTCGCTGGACCAGGCCGAAAGGCAGCCCGACATTTCCGCCGCGGACCTGAACAGCCGGTCGAGCCGCCAGATGACGACATGCTGGATGCCCTTCGATTCGACCATATCGACCAGGTCCCGGCCGCCCAGCCGTTCCTCGAGCGGAATGAACGCTTCGACACGGATATCGCGGATCACCAGCATGATGTCGAGGTCGTTTTCCGCGCAATAGGCGCGTAGCCGTTTCTCCTGGTCCGCTCTTCGAAAGGGATGCTTCCGGGTCTCCATCGAGCCGACCCTGATATAGCAAACCGCCTTGTTCATCCTGCGCCTCCTGGACGGTCTGGACCGTGCGTTTGACTTGTCCCTTCAGGACTAAACATATTTTGTGTCTTTTCATGATCCAAGGACTTTTTCGAGGCCGCCCGAAACAGACCGGGAATCGACGTAAAACTTTTTGCTTGCTTGGTTTAATGTGCCCCCATATATTAGAGTGGTGCTGCAGAAGTGGGCGAAGTAGTGCCCGCTTTTTTTTGTGTGTTTTTGTGTGTTTTTCGTGCTGGAACTCGAAAATACGCGATGGAAACTGACCGCGATTCGATCGTCCGGATCGTCTCTTCACTCGCCGGTCCGATCGTCGATGAAGCCGGGTTCGAACTGGTGGATCTGGAACTTGCGGGCAGGCAGGGAAGTTACGTCCTCAGGCTGTTGATCGACAAGCCGGGCGGCGTTACGATCAACGACTGCGCGCAGGTGAACCGCGAACTGTCCAGCCTGCTTGATCTTGAAGACCCCATTCCATCCCGCTATACGCTCGAAGTCTCTTCACCCGGTCTGGACCGTCCGTTCAAGACGGAGAGAGACTTCCGCAGGGCCCTGGGAAAGTGGGTCAAGGTCGTATCCGAAGACGGGAACGGCGGATCGGTCACCCGTGTGGGGCTGCTCGAAGGCATCGAGGGCGGTACGGTTGAAATCGTCTGTGGCGGGGAAAAGCATCGCATACCGGTCGCAAGCATCCGGAAAGCCCACCGGGAACTGGAACACGGTTGGGACAATGGTTAGGAGAGGGAGCCCCTGGTAATGAATTACGAGGTCATTGAGGCGCTGGCGCAGATCATACGAGAGAAAAACGTAGAGCGCGAAGTGGTCTGGGACACGGTGAAGACCGGCCTGGTCACGGCGGCCAAGAAACGTTTCGGAACGGGCGACGAAAACGTCGATGTACGTGTCGACGAAAAGCTGGGCACGATCGAGATGTCGGCCGTCTGGGACGTCGTGGACGAGGTGGAGGATCCCGAAACGCAGATCACCCTCGATGCCGCGCTGGACATCAACCCGGAGGCGGAAGTCGGCGGCCGGGTCGAACAGGAACTGTCCTTCGACGAGTTCGGGCGCAACGCGATCCAGGCGGTCAAGCAGGTCGTCGTGCAGCGCGTCCGCGAGGCGGAGCGCGAAAACGTCTACGAGTTGTACAAGGACCGGGTCAACGAAATCGTGATCGGCAGCGTGCAGCAGGTGGATCGGGGCAATATCATCGTGAAGATCGAGCGTACCGAAGCGCTGCTGCCGTGGCGCGAGCAGATACGGCGGGAAAGGTACCGCCAGGGCGAGACCATCCGCGCCTTCATCCTCGACGTGCAAAACGCCATAAAGGGGCCGCAGGTCATACTTTCGCGGAGCTGCGAGGCTTTTCTTGAACTGCTGTTCCGTATGGAGGTACCGGAGATCCACGAGGGCATCGTGGAAATCAAGGCGTCCGCGCGAGAACCGGGCGACCGGTCCAAGATCGCCGTCCTTTCACACGACGACCGGGTCGATGCCGTCGGCGCGTGCGTGGGCATGAAGGGTACGCGGGTACAGGCGGTCGTCCGCGAGCTCAACAACGAGCGGATCGACATCGTGCCGTGGAGCAACGACCCCTCCGCCTTCGTTACCCAGGCGCTGCGTCCCGCCGAAGTGGCACAGGTCCAGATCCTGGACATCGAGAAGAAGGACATGCGCGTGGTCGTCGAGGATGACCAACTCTCGCTGGCCATTGGAAAGGCGGGCCAGAACGCCCGGCTTGCCGTCAAGCTTACCGGGTGGAACATCGACCTGATCAAGCGCTCGGATCTCGAGAAGCAGCTTATTTCCGAAACCTTCGGCGCAGACGACAGCGACGGAGAAGAAACCGGGTCGCTCGCAGATATCGACGGCATATCGGAGAAGCTGCGCCAGAAGCTGGAAGACGCCGGCTACACGACGGTGGAGTCCCTGCAACAGGCCACCGCCGACGACCTCCAGGAAATCTCCGGGATCGGCGGGGTGACGGCCGACAAGATCATGACGGCGGTTCAGTGAGGGCAGAGGAAACCAAGTGATGCAGCGAATCGATCAACCCTCCGTGACCGGACTCCTGGGCCTCGGCGTACGCGCCGGCCAGGTAAGGGGCGGCGCGGAAGCCGTCAAGAAGTCCATACACGGCGGGAAATCCCGCCTGGTCATCCTGGCCGGGGATGCCTCCGAGGGGACGAAGCGATCATTCAGAAGACTGGCCGGTTCCCGGGGCGTACCCGTACTCGAATGCCATACCCGATTGGAACTGGGCGCGTGCCTGGACCGGGCGCCCATGGCGGTGCTGTCCGTTTCGGACCGGCACCTGGCGAGCGGAATGCTGAAGAAAGTGTCTCCGGAAGGAAACGAATAGACAAATGGCGTCAAAGAGAATCTATGAAGTAGCCAAGCAGTACAACATATCGAGCAACGCGCTCGTCCAGATGCTTCGTGATCTGAACCACACGGTCAAGAGTCATATGAGCGTCATGGACGAGAAGATGGTCCTCGACGTCAACATGCGGTTCGAGCAGGAAAAACTGGCAGCCCGGAAGGAACAGGACCGCAAGAAGAAGATGGCCGCGTCGGACACGACCGCAAAGCCGAAGACCGTGAAGGAGGGCCCGAGCAGGGCCCGGCCGAAGGCGGAAGCGGGAAAGCCGGCCAGGAAGGACGGAGCCCCCGCCACCCAGGCGGTAAAGGGTGATGGGGACGTACGCGGTCGCCGTCGCCGATCCAAGAAGAAGAAAAAGGCGAAGGTCGACCAGAAGGAAGTGGAAGCCAGCGTGCGCCGGACCATCGCGCAGATGGACAGCACGCGCACGCGGCGCCGTCGGCGCCGGGGCGACCGGGAGGACGACGAAGCGGGCGACGAGGCCGCGAGCGTCATACGGGTACCCGAGTTCATTTCGGCCGGCGAGCTGGCCGAGCACCTTTCCGTCTCTCCGACGGAAATCGTCTCGAAATGCCTGCAACTCGGACTCATGATCACGATCAACCAGCGGCTGGACATGGATACCCTCATGACCGTCGCGTCCGAGTTTGGTTTCGAAATCGAGGAGCAGTCCGAGTACGGCCTCGAGTATATAGAAGACGAAGAAGAAGAGGACGAAGGCGTCCTCGTGTCCCGTCCTCCGGTCGTCACCATCATGGGACATGTGGACCACGGCAAGACCTCCCTCCTCGACTACATCCGCAAGAGCAACGTGATCGCCGGCGAGGCCGGGGGCATCACGCAACATATCGGCGCCTACGAAGTCGACCTGGAAAGCGGGCAGATCACTTTCCTGGATACACCGGGTCACGAGGCCTTCTCTGCCATGCGCGCCCGGGGTACGCAGGTGACCGACATCGTCATCCTCGTAGTGGCGGCGGACGAGGAAGTCATGCCGCAGACCATCGAGGCCATCGACCACGCCAAGGCCGCCGAAGTCCCCATCATCATCGCGCTGAACAAGATGGATCTCGAAACGGCCCGACCGGACCGCATCAAGGAACAACTGAGCCAGCGCGGTCTTCTCGTCGAAGACTGGGGCGGCGACGTCATCGCCTGCGAAGTGTCGGCCCTGACCGGAGCGGGCGTGGACCACATCCTGGAAATGGTGCTGCTGCAATCGGAAATGCTGGATTTGAAAGCGAACCCCGACAGGCGGGCGCAGGGCGTGGTCGTGGAGGCGGAACTGGACCGTGGCCGCGGAACGCTAGCCACCGTCCTGATCCAGCAGGGCACGCTGCGCGTCGGCGACGCTTTCGTGGCCGGCCAGTTCAGCGGCCGGGTCAGGGCGCTGCTCAACGAAAGAGGCACGCGGATCGCGGAAGCGGGCCCGTCGGTACCCGTTCAGATCATGGGATTCTCCGGCATGCCCCAGGTCGGCGACTCCTTCGCCGTCGTGGAATCGGAACCGCTGGCGAGAGAGATCGGCAACCGGCGCCGGCTGATGCGCAGGGAGCACGAATTCCGCCAGGCAAAGCCCATCACCCTGGAAGACATATACGACCAGATCAAGGAAGGCGAGATCCAGGAACTGCCCGTCATTGTCAAGGGCGACGTGGGCGGTTCCGTGGAAGCGTTGAGCGATTCGCTGCTGCGCCTTGAGAACGACGAGGTCAAGATACGGATCATCCACACGGGCATCGGGGCCATCAACGAATCCGACGTCCTGCTCGCCACGGCGTCCAACGCCATCATCATCGGATTTCACGTACGGCCCAACGCCCAGGCGCGGGCGCTGGCCGAGCGGGAGAAAGTCGACATACGCCTGTACGATATCATATATCGCGTCATTCAGGACGTCACGGACGCCCTGGAAGGCATGCTGAAACCGGATATCGAAGAACAGGTCGTGGGCGTAGTGGAAGTGAGAGAGATATTCAGGGCGCCGCGCGTCGGAACGATCGCGGGCTGCTACGTCCAGTCCGGCAACGTGACCCGTAACGCCAACATCCGGCTCATACGCGACGGAATCGTCGTCTACGAGAGCACAGTCGGATCGCTGCGCCGGTTCAAGGAGGACGTCCGCGAGGTACAGTCCGGGTTCGAGTGCGGCCTGACCGTCGACGGGTTCCAGGACATAAAGCAGGACGATACCATCGAGGTCTACGAGACCCGGGAAGTCGCCCGGCAACTGCAGACGCGTTGATTGAATCATGATCGTAGGGCTGTGCCGAATCGACCTGTTTCTGCCCGAAAGCCGCTCGCTGAAGGCCAAGAGGCAGGTGATCAAGGGGCTGAAGGACCGGATCCGAAATCGATTCAACGTGTCGGTGGCCGAGGTTGAGCACCAGTCGCTCTGGCAGCGGGCAACCCTTGGACTCGCGATGGTTTCCGAAGAGAAGAGTTACGTCGACCGGACGCTGCAGCAGGTGCTGAATCTTGTCCAGGCGGAACCCCGGCTGCTGGTACTGGATCACGCCTTCGAGTGGTACTAGGAGCCCAGGAGCGGTAAATGGCACACCGTCGAACGGCGCGGGTGGCTGACCTGGTCAAGCAGGAAGTCAGCCAGATCATTCAGCACGAGATGAAGGATCCCCGTATCGGATTCGTGACGGTGACCTCCGTGGACGTATCGGTCGACCTGAGGCACGCGAGGGTCTATTTCAGCGTGCTCGGTACGCAGGAGGATCAGAAAGCGAGTCTGGAAGGACTCGAACGGGCGAAGGGGTACATCCGGACGCAGCTCGGCCGGAGGATCAAGCTGAGGCACATCCCGGAACTGCTCTTTCGGTACGACGAGTCGTTCGACTACGCACAGCGTATTTCAAATGTCATGAGGAGCATAGAAACCACGGACAACGAATCCGGGCGCCCGGCTGATCAGGTGCCGGCGGACCGGGTCCCGGCGGACCAGGGGGACGACGAAGGCTGATGACGGTCCTTCGCTCCGTTGAGGATGCCGCAATCCGCTACACCCGGGCCGTGATCGCCGTCGGCAACTTCGACGGGGTCCACCTGGGGCACGGCGCGATCATCGAGCGGGCGATAGACCGGTCGAAGGCCCTGCGCACCCCGTGCGTGGTCGTTACCTTCGATCCGCATCCGCAACTGGTCGTCGGCAGAAAACCATCCTTGCCGATACTGACGCCGACGGTCCGGAAACTGGAACTGCTGTCGCAATTCGAAATCGATGCCGTGCTTGTTATCCCCTTCACGGACGCGTTTGCCCGGATCGAGGCGGAATCCTTCGTTAAAGGGACTTATGTAGACACACTGGATATACAGGAGATCGTCGTAGGCTACAGCCACAATTTCGGAAGACACGGACGGGGAGATCGGTTGCTGCTGGACAGGCTGAGCGCGCGCTACGGTTTCGCGGTCCACGTCGTGCAACCGGTTCAGGTGGAAGGAAGCCCGTTAAACAGCAGCCAGATCCGAGCCGTCCTGTCCGCGGGAGAAATCCACGACGCCGAACGTCTGCTCGGTCACCCCTACGGGATCACCGGCACCGTGGTCCGCGGGGACGGGCGGGGGAGCGCGCTGCGGTTTCCCACCGCGAACCTGGAACCGCACGATCCCGACGTCCTGATCCCCAAGCGGGGGGTATATGCGGTTCGCGTCGGTCTGGACGAAAGGGTGCTCAACGGCGTGATGAACATCGGCGTCCGGCCCACGTTCGGACAGGAGATCGAACACTGCGAGGTGCACATCCTGGATTTCGAAGGGGACCTTTACAACCAGTCCATCCGGGTAGAATTCGTCGAGCGTATCCGGGACGAGAAGAGGTTCGAGACCGTCGAAGCGCTCAAAGACCAGATTTCAAAGGACGTGTATACGACGTACAACATGTTGAAAGCGTGATCGAGACGGGCGGCGCCCGTGGCGCCCCCAGGCCTCCAGGGAACCGGTCACAGTCAATTCATTCAAGGAGATCGTTTAGTGAGCATTGAGAAAGAACAGAAAGAGCAGATCCTTGCCGATCACGGTCGTCACGAGAAGGATACGGGATCGCCCGAGGCGCAGATCGCCCTCATGACCGCCCGGATCACCGAGCTGACGGAGCATTTCAAGGTCCACAAGAAAGACCACCATTCGTTGCGTGGCCTGCTCAAGATCGTTGGACGCCGGCGCCGGCTGCTTTCCTACCTGCGGAAGAATGACCTGGAACGGTACCGGAAACTGATCAAGGAACTGGGTATCCGCGGATAGATGGGCAGGACCCGATGAAGTTAGATCCACTGATGAAGTTAGATCCATTGATGATGTAAGACCCACTGGTGGCGGCATAGACCGCCATCTGTCGACGAATTTAAGGAGAAGACCAAGTATTATGGCTCATCGTGTAGAACTTGAACTGGCTGGCAGGACGCTGTCCCTCGAAACCGGTAAGGTCGCCAAGCAGGCGGATTCATCCGTATGGGTGCAGTATGGCGAGAGTGTGATTCTGGCCAATGTCGTTTCAGAAAGCAAGTACGTGGAAGGGCGCGACTACCTTCCGCTGATGGTGGATTACCGCGAGCGGATGTACGCGGCGGGACGCATTCCCGGCGCTCGGCTTCGCAGGGAAGGACCTCCTTCGGAGAAAGAGATCCTGAGCGGGCGGCAGGTCGATCACGCCATCCGTCCTCTTTTCCCCAAAGACTATTTCTATGAGACGCAGGTTTCCATCATCGTGCTGTCGACGGACATGGAAAACGACCACGACATCCTGGGCGTCATCGGCGCCGCCGCGGCCCTGCATATCTCGGACATTCCCGTCAAGGCGCCGCTTGCCGCCATCCGCATGGGACGGGTCGAAGGCGAATTCGTCGTCAACCCGACCTACAGCGACCTGGAGGACAGCGACCTGGATTTCGTGGTGACCGGCACGCCGGATCACATCATGTCGCTGGAAGGAAGCGCCCACGAGATCTCGGAAGACGACCTGACCGATGCGATCCTGCTCTGCCATGAGAACATCAAGGCGGTCATCGAGAAGATCGAGGAACTCCGCCAGATGGTCGGCGCGCCGGAGCGGCGGTCCTACGATTCGCCCAAGACGGATGCCGAACTCGCCGACAAGGTGCGTGAGATCGCCCTTCCCCTCGTGCAAGAGGGCAACCGGACCCGGGAGAAGAAGGCGCGCGGAGACTGTTTCGGCCGCGCGGCCGACCTGGCCGTCGAGCAGCTGGCGGAAGCCTATCCGGACAGCGAGAACATCATTCGCGACCTGGTGAGGGACGTGCAAAGCGCCGACATGCATGACATGATCAAGAACGAAGGCGTGCGCGTCGACGGCCGGGGCATGGACGATATCCGGCCGATCTGGTCGGAAGTCGGCGTGCTGCCGAGGACTCACGGATCGGCGCTCTTCACCCGGGGCGAAACGCAAAGCCTGACCGTGACGACCCTGGGATCCAAGATGGACGAGATGAAGCAGGACGATCTCGAAGGCGATTCGCTGAAGTCCTTCATGCTGCACTACAACTTCCCGCCGTACAGCGTCGGGGAAGTGCGCATGGCCCGGGGACCCCGGCCGCGCGACATCGGCCACGGCTCGCTGGCGGAACACGCCATCGCGCCCGTGATCCCGTCGGAGGACGCGTTCCCCTACACCATCCGCATCGTCTCCGAGATCCTGGAATCCAACAGTTCGTCGTCCATGGCCACCGTCTGCGGCGCGACCCTGTCCCTGATGGACGCGGGCGTGCCCATCAAGAGCCCCGTCGCCGGGGTGAACATCGGCCTGATCCCGGACGATCCCAAGCCCCAGTACCTGACCGACATCCAGGGCGTGGAGGACCACCTGGGCGGAATGGACTTCAAGGTGGCCGGTACGCGCGAGGGCATTACTTCCGTGCAGCTCGACGTCAAGGTCATGGCCGTCGACGAGGAGATTCTCCGCGAGTCCTTCGCCCGGGCGAAGAAGGCGCGGGTGTTCATCCTGGACAAGATGGCCGAGACCATCGCCGAGACGCGGACGCAATTGTCCGATTACGCCCCACGCATTCTGACCGTACAGGTCAAGCAGGACCAGATCGGTTCCGTGATCGGTCCGGGCGGCAAGGTGGTGCGCGGCATCCAGGAGGAGACGGGCGCCCAGATCAACATCGAGAACGACGGGACGATCACGATCGCCGCCGTGGACGCGGCCGCCGGCGAGAAGGCCAAGCAGATCATCGAGAGCATGACGGAAGAGCCCGAGATCGGCAAGGTCTACCAGGGTACCGTGAAGCGGATCGTCGATTTCGGCGCCTTTGTGGAGATCCTTCCGGGCAAGGACGGGTTGGTGCACATTTCCGAATGGGAAAACCACCGGACGAATTCCATGCAGGATGTGACCAACGAAGGCGACGAGGTGACTGTGAAGATCATCAATATCGACAATCAGGGCAAAGTCAAGCTGAGCCGGAAGCAGGTGCTCTCCGCGAACTGACCGGAGTGAACGAAGCGAACAGCCAGCATGATCCGAACATCGCCGCCGTGGGAATCGTCCCTTCCGGACGCCACGGCGGCGGTCTTACTTTGTACGGCCCTCCCTTGCCAGAATCCACCGACCGTTTCAGAAAAACCGTGCTTCCCAACGGCATCCGGGTCGTTACGGAGCACATGCCACACGTCCGTTCCGTGACGATGGGCGTCTGGGTGTGGTCCGGCACGCGGTTCGAACCCGCCGAGAAGCCCGGCATCGCCCACTTTCTCGAACACGCGGTGTTCAAGGGCACCGAGAAGCGCAACGCGTACCAGATCGCCCAGAGCATCGAAAGCCTCGGCGGCTACCTCAACGCCTTTACCGGCCGGGAACTCAACTGCTACTTCGCCCGGGTGATGGACAGCCACCTGCCCGTCGCCGTGGACGTGATCGGCGACTTGCTGCAGTCCTCGAAGTTCGACCCCCATGAAATCGAGAAGGAAAAGACGGTGGTCATCGAGGAGATACACGGCCTCGAAGACCACCCGGAAGACCTGGTCAGCGAGCTTTACGCCAACCTGATCTGGCAGCCCCATCCCCTGAGCCGGCCGATCCTGGGCAATGCGCCTTCCGTTTCGTCCTTTACGCGGAACCATCTCGTCGCGTACCTTGCAGCGCGTTACCGGAACGACTGCACGTACGTCATCGCGGCGGGCAGCGTGGACCACGAGGCCCTGGTCGATCTCGTGCGGGAACAGTATGATTTCCCCGGGGAAAGTCACCAGGCGGAATCGTATGACGACGCGGATGTCGACACGGCCGTCGACACGAGCGTCGATACGGCCGTCGACACGGGCGTCGACACGGGCGTCGACACGGCCGTCCTGCTCGATTCGGAGCGGCATAAGCAGCGGCACAGGAAGCGGCTTGAGAAGCGGGTGCTGAGCAAGGACATCGCCCAGGTACATCTCTGCCTGGGGGGCGTCGCCCTGCCCTACGGCCATCCGTCGAAATACGCCCTGTTCCTGTTGAACGCCCTGTTGGGCGGCGGGATGACCTCGCGGCTGTTTCAGAAGATCCGAGAGGAGGCCGGTCTGGCCTACTCCATCTATTCGGACCTGGATTTCTATCGGGATACGGGCCAGATCTGCATCAGTGCCGGCGTGGATCCGAAGGACGCGCAGCGTGCGGTTGACCTGGTCCGGCAGGAGTGCCGGGTGTTGTGCGAGCAACCCGTCCCGGAGGAGGAGCTCCGCGATACGCGGTCTCAGCTGACCGGCAGCCTGTACCTGTCGCTGGAGGAGTCCGGAAGCGTGATGAACCGGCTCGCAAGGGCGGAGATCTACGAAAACACCCATGCGAGCGTGGACGAGACCGTCCGGAAGCTGGAAGAAGTGACCACGGCCGATATCGCCGAACTGGCCGGTACGGTCTTCACGGCGGAAAACACGTACCTGACGGCCGTGGGTCCCCTGTCGGAAGACGATATCGCCCTGTGAGCGGCCCTGGAGCAATTCATGAGCACGCCCGTCGTCATACCCATCGCCTCGACCCGGCCCGACAGAGTGCATCCGGCGCCGCGAAGGATGACCCCCGGATCGGCGGGACTCGACCTGTACGCCTGTGTCGACGAGCCGGTGGAGATCGCGCCTAAACAGCTCGAACTGATCGGCACGGGTTACGCCATCGCGCTGCCCCCGGGATACGAAGGGCAGGTACGCCCCCGGAGCGGCCTGGCGCTCAACCACAAGATCGGGGTGCTGAACAGCCCGGGCACGATCGACTCGGACTACCGTGGAGAGATCAAGGTGATACTCTTCAATTTCGGCGATCAGCCGTACAGCGTAAGCGACCGGGAGCGAATCGCCCAGCTCGTCATCGCCACCGTACCCTTCGTCGTCTTCGAAGAGGTCGACCGCCTCGATGAAACCGGGCGCGGCGCCGGTGGATACGGCCACACGGGAAGATAACCATGCTGCTGAAAATGATCCTGACGATCCTGGCCATCCTTCTCGTGACCAACGTGTACCCCGGTATCCAGGTCGATTCGGTGACCACCGCGATCATCGCGGCCGTCGTCCTGGCCCTCATCAATACGATCGTGCGGCCTGTCGTCGTCGTCCTGACCCTGCCCATCAGCATGCTCACGCTGGGTCTCTTCCTCCTCGTCATCAACGCGGCCATGCTGTACCTGGCCGCCTGGCTCGTCAACGGGTTCGACGTGGGCGGCTACTGGGACGCCCTGATCGCGTCCTTCATCATTTCGGTCGTCGTGGCCCTGCTGAACGGGCTGATCAAGAGCAAGAGCTGACCTTCCGCCGGTTCTCCGACGTGTCCATCACGGGCTCTCGACAATGCCCTGCCGGTTCAGGAAGTCCAGCATCACCGTCGCGCACTCCTCCGGTTTCTCGAGCTGAAGAAAGTGTGTCGTTCCGGGCACGAACTCGTAGTCGACGTCTGGGGCGGCGCTGTAGTCAAAATACGGACGGTTCGGATCCAGTGCGGGATCTGATCCGATGATCCGGGTGGGACACCGCAGGGAGGCGAAGTCCACAGACACCGCGGGTTGCGAGGCTTCATACCAGATCTGCGCTTCGTACTCGCGCGGGCATCGGAGCTCGTAACCCTGTCCCGTCCCGGACTCCCTGAGGGTCGTCCTGGCAACGAGATCGAAGACGCCCGGCACAGCATGCTGGAAGTAATGCAGGTTGGTATGTAATTCGGCGAGTTCTTCCCGGGCCCGGAACCACGGCTCCCTCACGCTGAGCATGTTTCCCGTTCGCACCGCCCGCTGCTCGAACTCCCTGTATCTCGGGCCCGTGTTGCACAGAGGCGGCGTGAACAGCACCATCGCGGAGTAGTGGCTGCCTCTCGATGGCAGGTGCATGGCGGCCAGGGCAGAAATGGAGTGGAAGACGCCCACCGTTGGTTTCACGCCGTAGAGCCTTTCGATCACTTCGAAGATGCTGTCGTGGTCGCGGGAAAAAGCATCGAAACGGTGGTTCTCCAGGGCTCCGACTTCGTTCCATCCGTGGTTCCTGAGATCATAGACCACCAGGTCGAAACCGGCGGCCAGCAGCGACCAGAACGGGTAGTAAAGGTCGATGGCGAGGCCATTTCCGTGACTCAGGACAAGCCGGGGGCCCGCCGGGTTCCCGTGGCGTCTCAGGACGATGACGGTGTCGTCGTCCACCTTGACGCTGTCAGTGGACAGCGGCTCGGGTATCTCCCAGATTGCTGGAGGTACTGTCAAAACAGCTTCCTTTCTGGCTGGCGCGACCGCCGACTGATGTGTTCATGGATTCGGTCTGGCGAATTCGAGCCGATAACCGTGGATCTCGGTACGGACCTCCCGGTCCCATTCCCCTACGTGACAATATATCCCCATTCCGGCAGGGTTACAATATGACACCGACAGGAACGCTGCCTAAACCTTGACAGCATATTCATTGGCTTTTATCAATAGGCTTCCAAGCTGGCCTGGTCCGATGAGCAGGTCGCCGCACACGCGGCTCGAGTCAGCGGTGCGAGCTAGACACAATCAAAGGACGTAGAGAGAAACAGCATGATCCAGATCAAAGAAATCGACCTTCGCGTCCAGAACATGCGCACGCGCATGCCCTTCAAATTCGGCATATCGACCATGACGGCGGTGCCGCACTTGGTACTCGGCATGGTTCTCGAGGCAGACGGCCGGACGGGCTGGGGATGCTCGGCGGACCACCTGCCTCCGAAATGGTTCACGAAGAATCCCGATACGTCCCTTGAAGATGAAGTAGGGGACATGATCGCCGTCATCCGGAATGCCAGCGACGCCGCGCTGACCATAGGTCCCGCGGCCGATCCGTTTTCCCTCTGGCAGGAACTGTACGAGGCGCAGAAGTCCTGGGGCACCGAGCGCGGCTTTGCGCCCCTCCTGTGGGGCCTGGGTACCAGCCTGGTGGAACGGGCCATGATCGAGGCTTTCTGCCGCTTGCAGGGCACGAATTTCGGCGAGGCGATACGCGCAAACACCTTCGGCCTCCGATTGGAGGCATTCAACCCGAATCTCAAGGGCCTGGCACCGGCCGATGTGTTGCCCGACACCCCGAGCTCTGTCACGAATGTGCGCCATACCGTTGGGCTGGGAGACTCCCTGACCCGACCGGACATACCAGCTGACGAACTGTGCAATGACGGATTGCCCCAGTCGCTGGACGAGGTCATCGATACCTACGGCATATCGTACTTTAAGATCAAGTTGTTCGGTGACGAAGCACGGGATTTCGACCGTCTGAAGCAGACGGCCGGGATCATCGACGGGCGCCTGGACCGCTACGCCTTTACCCTGGACGGCAATGAGAATTACGGCGACATGGAATCGTTCCGGTCGTTCTGGGAAGCATTGCGGGCGGACCGCGACCTGACCGGGTTTCTGGGGCGACTGATCTGCATCGAACAGCCCCTGCACCGCAAAATCGCGCTGGACGAAGCAGTCAGGGGACACTTCCAGACCTGGCCGGACCGTCCCCCGTTCATCATCGACGAATCCGACGGTGATATCGGCGATGTGGAAAGGGCCGTGGAGATCGGTTATGCTGGAACGAGTTACAAGAACTGCAAGGGAGTATTCAAGGGCCTGTCCAATGCGGCCTATCTGAAGTACCTTGCGAACCGGCATCCTGAACGTAAGTACGTGTTGACGAGCGAAGACCTCTCCAACATCGCACCGATCGGCCTTATGCAGGATCTCGCGGTGCTGGCCACATTAGGGGTTGACCACAGCGAGCGAAACAGCCACCATTATTTCAAAGGGATAACGGTCTGGCCCGACGATATACAGGAGCAGGTAATGAAATATCATCCGGATCTGTTCAGTTTACATGCGGATGGATTTCCATGCATGCGTATACAGCAAGGCCGGATCAACATGGAAAGTGTCACGACAAGTCCTTTCGGGGTCGGATTCGAATTCGAAGACCAGCTCAGTGCACAACTTACCCCGCTGGATGACTGGAGTTATGCATCCCTGGATGTTGACTAGTTATTTGGCTGTGTTTGGGTATGTTCAACTACGGTCAGAGCACGGCAATGCGTCATGTGCCTTAGTCGAGCGTCTTTGAATCCGGATAAGTGCCCGGGCGGCTGTACAATTCGTAATGGATTTGTACAATTCCGTATGGTCGCTGTACAATGAAGTTTATTCTTGTACAATCCTCAACAATAGGCCGTACAGATAATATATCTTTTGTACGAAGGCAGAAATCAGTCATGAAACGTCAAAATGAGCCCGAGTGCAGAGACCAGAACCGGATTTCGATCGATTTCGGCAAGATCGAAGTACTGGAAAAGGCACGTTTAGGGCCGAAAATCGGGATTTTGAGGGTAGTTTCGAGCCACCCCCTGACCCTCCGGGAACCGGATTAGAGACGAAATAGATTTACATAATATCTATTATGCGAAGTAGCTCCCGGTTTCGGGCGTCGACGCCCCCGATCTCCTCCTTTCAGCGCCCGGCAATTGGTGATGATGATACGGAACTGACTGGCATTCAAGCACTTTCGATCTAGGGAACCAGGTATCAGCTTTTGTCGATCAACCAGGGCAGCGGCCCCCGAGAGGCGGGGACCTGTGCTGCACCTGGTCCTACTATACAAATATGAACGTCCCATATAGTCAAGGGAAAAATCGAAAGGGCATATGTATGACTGCACCTGGCAATGCAGCTAAATTACTGGCAATCGGACTTTTAACGGCCGTCCTGGCGTTCAGTTCCGGTCCGGCCATAGGGCAGGTCAGCAACGGGGAGATCCCGAGCCAGGGACACAGCACTCCCGCCCCCACATACTTCCAGTCAATCAGGGACTCCGTTGAAGTAATCGGTCCGCCTATCCTGCGCGGCGGCGTATGGGGCGAAGGACGTCCACGCCACATAACTCTGATCGTTACCGTCACACCGGAAGTATCCCGCGATCGGGCAATGTTCGCCGGTATGATGGCCGTCTTGAAAGCCAAGCCCGTTATAGTCGCCCACAGGTTCTCGTTGAATAACAACATCAGCGTGGTGGTGAGAAGGGACGGGACGGACGACGGCATCGGAATGGACGGTTTCGACGGGTTCGTGAACGGTATCTGGAACACTGGCAATGAAATGGTCACCTGGCTTGAAGGGGATCCCGACAGCGACCGCGAGGCGATGCTGAGGGCCGAGATCATGGTCTACGCCATCCATCCCTGCATCAGGGACCACTATGCCGAGTTCGCCAAGGACGCCGATTTGGTAGGGACGTCCGAAGATGAGGCCGTATGGTACTGGCTGTTCATGCTTCGGGAAGACATCGAGCTGCAGATGGAAACCCACTACCTGCCGGTAGCCCGTAAATTACCGCAGCGGAGGCGCATGCTGCTGTACCAGACCGTTCTGCGACAGTGCCAGAAGGGGGAGGACTAGGTTGGTGATTCCCAACCACCCGGGCAACCTGCACCTGTTCTGCAGGAACTGCAACTCGATCAAGGCAACCGCGGCATGGAATACCTGGTGGGCAGGCTGGGGCGTGGGTGACACTTACTCCCCTTGTGGTTCTTCGGAATAGTTTAACATCTTGCCCTCTATTACGGCCGCCAATACACGTGACAAATTAGGATCGGCTTCCAGATAGTAACCTATCTGAACCAATTCATTTGCCAACCTAACCATCTTCCTTCTCTGTACGATTTTCCAATCCATCGGGAGAGTAACGGTTGCCATTTGTTGTGCTTGGTCTCTTTCCTTCAATACCTGCGGTCCGATTATTTTCACCTCAAAACTGTGGCCCTCTCTAAATTCCTTCTCCGCGTAAGCCGTGCCAGTGTTTTTCATTCCGTTGACTTTTCTCTCGAAGTCTTTCTCGGAAATTATCGTCAAATCCAATTCCCCGCTCTCACTATAAATCCCTTCCATCACTATTCTCCTTTCACCCACACTCTCGAATCAGCTAGCAAAATCTCCTGCCGGTCAATCCATCTGATCGAGCCAGTCCATGACCAGGACGAAGATCGCCAGGACGATGACGGTAAACAGGAATTCGATTATTGCTCGGCCCTCCCCGGCGATCAGAATTGCCAAGCCATGGCCGCGGACAGGTAAAACCAGTCATTGCGCCCGATAACCAGGCCGCCGCGGGCAGCCAGGCCGCCATGGAGCTTCAAGCCGGCGTGAACGGCCCCGGCCGGATCTATGCTGGTTCCCGCAGCGCCCAGGTTCCCCAGCTTGAGCCTCCTCCACAGGCCGCCGGCGGTAAGGTCTATCCGCGCCCGGCCGTGCTCGAGCCTGACCCCGGCCTGAAGGGCACGTCCTGGGCGTCGATCTTACCCGCGGCGAAAAAGAGTGTGGCGAGGACAAAGACCGCCGCGGATCCACGGCGCGTGGTTTTCATGGTTCTCCCTTCCTTTCGTTGTGTGTACCAGGGTGACCGCCGTCAAGATCCGCCCGCGGTCAGCTCGAGCACGGCGGCGGAGCTTCCACCTTGTCAAGGCCGCTTAACCAGGCTTGAAACGCGTCATTCTGTGGAAAGCAAAGCCCCGGCGCGTTGCCGG
>JAPPBT010000075.1 GCA_026702745.1 Gemmatimonadota bacterium | reverse complement strand
AGCCGCGTTGCGGTCTGTGCTCATGACCTATACCGGTACGAAGCTCATCGACGTCTCCGTGAAGAGTCTCGACGGTTTGTTCGCACTTCCCCCGGAGGCCGGATTCGGCTGTGGACGCACGCCCGAACGGATCGACCTAGAACCTCCGGCTATCGCGTTTTCCAACATATGGTTCAGTTATGATCGGGGATACGAGGTAAAGGATCTGTCATTTACGGTCAATGGCGGAGAGTTCGTCGGCATCGTGGGACCGAGCGGCGGTGGAAAGACCACGATCATCGACCTGCTGACTCGAATTCAGGAACCCGAAAGGGGAAGCATTTCAATCGGGGGAACGGACATACGCGAAATGACCCATATATCGCTCCGGTCGCAAATCGCCGTCGTACCTCAGGATGTCTTCATCTGGAATGCTTCTCTGGCGGACAACATCGCCTACCCCAATGAGAAATACGATATGGAGGCGGTGGAGCAGTCCGCACGTTCTTCTGCGCTGCACGCGTTCGTTGAGAAACAGCCGGAGGGATACGCGACCACGACCGGTGAGGGCGGAGTCGCACTTTCCGGTGGAGAGAAGCAACGCATCGCCATGGCCCGGGTCCTCATGCGAACTTCGGCCGGGATACTGGTGCTGGACGAGGCCACTTCGGCCCTGGACGCCCTGGCGGAAGAGGAGATCCGTATAGCAGTCGAACAGGCGAGGGCCGGTCGAACCGTCCTGGTCATCGCCCACCGCCTGTCGACGATCCGGCACGCGGACCGCATCCTGGTCATCAGCGAAGGCCGGCTGGCCGAATCGGGCACGCCGAAGGAACTGGTTCAACAGGGTGGCCTGTTCGCAAGGATGTACGAGGCCCAGTCGCTGGATTTCGAGTAGAGATGCCGTCGCCAGGGTCTTAGCGTCTGAAGAACTGCACTACAGCGCCGGCGTCTTCCCTACAGGACCGGGCTTTCCAGGAACACAGTAACGCCCATATCCACGTATTTCCCCCGGTCTTCCGGCGCGTGGTTCCGAAAGCACACCTGCGTATCCGAATTTCCGAGCTGGTCGATCACGTACCGGACGCAGTCGTCCACGTCCCGGAAGGGGTGTTGCGGGTGCGCCTCGATACTGTACATGAGGTCGTTTGGTCCGAAGGACAGGCAGTCCACGCCTGCTTTGGCCAGTCTCCGCGCACCGGTCACGGCCGGGATCGATTCGAGCTGTATCATCAGCACGCCGTAGTTGTT
Source organism: Gemmatimonadota bacterium (assembly GCA_026702745.1). NCBI lineage: Bacteria > Pseudomonadati > Gemmatimonadota > Gemmatimonadota bacterium. The sequence goes on along the minus strand of JAPPBT010000075.1, from coordinate 3,458 downwards.
CCACCATGCGGCGTACTGCAGCCGGTCGTCCCCGACTTCGTCCACTTTGCGCCGCGCTCCGCCACCCCAGCTTCGCACGCCCCGCTGAGGATAGTAGAAGAAGTCGACCGCTTCATCGACCGTCGCTTCCGTTTCGACCTGGGGCACCTCGATCCCCGCCGGGCCGAGATCGAGCAGGTTGCCGACCAGGTAACTGTGATAGGTGTGCTTGATGCGGAACATGACGTCGGCGTCCAGTGTATCGGCCCGGTCGCAGAATTCCACCAGCCGGTCCTCGCTGAAGGCGCTGTGCTGTCCATCCACCCAGAGAAAATCAAACTGCCCCGATTCGACGACCTTTTTCAACTGGTCCCGGGTATGGGTCATGCCGACATTGGCGCCGATGATCTGCTCGCCCGCGCCGATGCGTTGTTTCAGGTTGCGTTCCGCCATGTGCTTCTCCTGTCGTGATGGCCTGCCATTCATTAGAGAGTATTCATTGGAGTATACAATTAGTCTTCGGATCTGCCTGTCCCGTCTGAACCGTCCTGCACGGTCCGGGCACGCCTTGCACGGTCCGGGCAAGTCTGGGCAACCCCGATTATAATGTGCGATGTCCCTTTTCGATAGCTCAATTTGCGGATATGGTCATTCATCGGCCCATTTCGCGGTTGCCGAGACTTCCGGCCGGTCTATCTTGACATCATAACGCCTTCCCCGAGTTCAGACTGAATGGACCGGGCACCCTGTCCGCCGCGCCCATATTGGAGGAGCCCGATGTATCTGCACGATGTCGTAAACTGGACCGATTTCGATGATGAAACGCTCAGCTTCTACCGTGCGATAAGCGTGGACATGATTCAGCTGGACCTCAGGACGGGAGGAGAATCCGACGCTGAACGGCACGTGAGGGCCGGCAAGGACAGCACGGAACTTTTCGAACGGGCCCGGGAGAAGACCGAGTCTCACGGATTGAAGCTGCAGACCGTCTTCATGCCGGTGCTGGAAGGGATCACCCTGGCCACGGAGGATCGGGACGTGGAACTGGGCGCCTTCCTGCGGCTCATAGAAAGTCTGGGGAAGGCGGGGATACCGACCCTGGCCTGGAATTTCAAGCCGATGGGCAATTTCCGGACCACTTCGGACATCGGCCGCGGCGGCGCGGTATACAGCACCTTCGACTATGCCGAATTCGACAGGAACCGTCCTCCGCCACACGATCCACCCGTCTCCGAGACCGTGATGTGGGACAACATGGTCTACTTCATGGGCGCCGCGGTCCCGGCCGCCGAGAAAGTCGGCGTCAACCTGGCGCTTCATCCGGACGACCCGCCGATTCCCGAACCGCTGGGCGGCGTCGCACAGATCTGTTCCACGCTGGAGCATTTCGGACGCATTTTCGATGCGGTACCCAGCGATAATCACCGGATGCTCTTCTGCCAGGGCTGCATGACCGAACTGGCCGGTCCTCAGCGGGTTTACGATATCATTGCCGAGATGTCCTCCCGGAACAAGATCGCCCTGGTCCATTTCCGAAACGTCCGGGGGCAGTTGCCGCGGTTCGCCGAGGTCTTCATCGACGAAGGCGAGGTGGACATGCGCCGTGCCATGGAAACCTACCGCGATAACGGGTACTTCGGACCCTTCGGCATGGACCATACCCCGGGTTTCCCACAGTCCATGGCCGGCCCGGCCGGCAAGGCCTATGCGAACGGCTACATCCGCGCCACGATCCAGACAGTCTACGGCCGGTAGACAAACGACCCGACCACAGGGAGACTAACCGAACATGCGAATCACCCATTTTGAAATCCTGCGCGTTCCGCCGAGCTGGGTGTGGCTCAAGGTCCACACGGACACGGAGCTCTTCGGCTGGGGAGAACCCTACCTGGAAAACCACCCCGAAAGCGTCATCGCCGAGGTGCGGCGACTCGAGCCGCTGCTTGTCGGCGAGGATCCGTGTCGCGTCGAATCGCTCTGGCATAAGATGTACGAAGGCGGTTCCGGCTACGTGGGCGGACCGGTGAAGATGAGCGCGATCAGCGGGATCGACATGGCGCTCTGGGATCTCGCGGGGAAGGCCGCGGGACTGCCGGTCCACGGCATGCTTGGCGGGGCCTGCCGCGACCGGATACGCATGTACCGCGCGGTCGGCGGCCAATTGCCCTGGTGCGTTGAACCCGGACTACCCTACGACGCCGGTTGGGATCCTTCCCGGGAACCGGATTGGGATTTCCCGGAGGGCCACGAGGAAGCGGCCCGGGTCATCATCGAAGAATGGGGTTTCCGGTGCATGAAGCTGCACGTGGGCATGGGTACCGGGCTGGAACCTACCGCCGAGGTCGATCGGATCGCAGAAGCTTTCGCCGCCGTGCGGAAAGGTGCCGGCCCGGAGGTCGAGGTGGCCGTGGACATCCACAATCCCCACCCCGTGATGGCCAGGCAGATGATTTCCGCTCTTACGCCCCATCGTCCGCTGTTCATCGAGGAACCCATGCCTGTGGAACGGGTGGACGTGCTCGCGGACATCGCAAGCAACAGCGAAATTCCCATCGCTGCCGGGGAAAGGTGGATGGGCAAATGGATCTTCTACGATGCCCTGCGCAAGAACGCCCTGTCCGTGATGCAGCCGGACCTGTGCCACGCCGGCGGCATCACCGAGTGCCACAAGATCGCGGTGATGGGTGAAAGCGCCTACGCGAAACTCGCCCTGCACTGCCCGTTGAGTCCCCTGGCGCTGGCCGCGTCCATCCAGATCGACGCCTGCGCGCCGAATTTCCTCGTCCAGGAACACAACGAGGTGAACTGCTGGCGCGAGGGGGGCAGGACGTACATCGGCAAGGGCTACTTCGCCGAGCCTTTCGTGCTGGACGAGGACGGATGCGTGGCGGTGCCCCAGGGACCGGGACTCGGTGTGGACATCGATCCGGAGGGATTCGAACAGATCATGGCCCGGCCGTGGCGGGATGTGCGGGGTTGAAACCGATCGTCGCACACCCGCATCGAATGTGCCGTCTTGATGGAATCATCGGCTGCTATACACGCACACGCGCCCACCGAGCAGTCTTGAGGGCATCATCGCCGGCGTAGTAGACGACGAATACCTCGTTGCCTGGCAACCGGACCATCCGGGGATGCCCGAAACGCCAGCGTTCCATGTCGCCCCACAGTTCCGACTGGGATCGCCCGCCGCCGGCGCCGGATTCGGTGCCAGCGGTGCTGTCGTAGACCAGGAGATCCCGCTCGCGTTCCCAGTGCGCCCCGAAATCCTCGCTGACGGACAGCACGATGCCCGGAGGATCTCGACGGCGCGGATAGGCAACCAGCAGCCGGACTCCGCCAAGGGACAGTGGCTGGCAGTGCTGGCCGGGCAGGCCGGTACCCCGCGGGGTGGTCCACGACCGTCCATCCGGGGTTCCGAAGGCGATATGGATATCGAGGTACGACCGCGACCTAAAAGCATGGGTCCAGAACGTGGC
>JAPPBT010000074.1 GCA_026702745.1 Gemmatimonadota bacterium | reverse complement strand
CATCACCTTCGCGATTCTCCTGGGGACCTTTGTCGTAAAATGGGTGTTCAAGCACCTGATGACCCGCGTCGCGAAACGACTGGCACGCGTTACCTCGACCCAACTCGACGACATGCTGATCATGGCGGTCGAGAAACCCCTGGAATGGGTGATCGTCGTGCTGGGTCTCTACCTCGCCATCTATACGCTGCGTCCGCCCGAGATGGTCATGGGGGTGTTGCAGGCCGGGTTCTGGGTGCCCTTTTCCCTCCTGACGGCCTGGATGATCTTCCGATGCGTTAACGTCTTTACATCGATGCTCAAGGAGTGGGCGCTCAAGACGGATACGGCCCTGGACGACCACCTCGTGCCCCTCGTCGAACGGGCGCTGCAGATCATGGTATGGATCCTCGCCGCCCTCATGATCCTGCAGAACCTGGGCTACTCGGTGTCCGGACTGCTGGCCGGCCTGGGGATCGGAGGACTGGCCGTGGCCCTTGCCGCCCAGAAGACCCTGGCCGACGTCTTCGGGTCCATCATGCTGCTGGTCGACCGGCCCTTTGTGGCGGGAGACTGGATCGTGTCGCCGGACCGGGAGATCGAAGGCGTGGTGGAGAGCATTGGATTTCGCAGCACCCGGATCCGGACCTTCGAACAGACTATTGTCGCCATCCCCAACAACCGGCTGGCGGAATTCGTGATCGACAATATCTCGTCCCGTCCATACCGCCGGGTGTGGATTACGGTGGGACTCACCTACGATACGCCGTCCGATTCGATGAGAGAGGCCGTTTCAAGGATTGAGAAACTGCTTCGCACCCATCCCGAGGTCAGCCAGGAATCGACCATGCTCGTGAGGTTCAACGAAATTTCCGAGAACTCGCTCGACATCATGGTCTACTACTTTACCGCGACGACGGTGTGGGCCGACTACCTGCGGATCAGGGAGGATGTCAATCTGAAGATCATGGAGATTGTCGAGTCGCTCGGACTAGAAATGGCCTTCCCCACCCGGACGATCCATCTCTCGCCGGATTCCGAAGACCCAAAGACCGTGGAATAGGCTTAGACGGCCACCTGAACGGGGCACAGGCTTATACGGCCACGCGTTCCAGCCAGGCCCGGTCCGCTTCGATCCCGAATCCCGGGGCGTCGCTGGGTATGAGGCAGCCATCTTCGATCACGGCCGTTCCCGGCAGTTCAACCATGTCGGACAGGTGCACTCCGGGCGGAGAGACCCCGCTGGAACGTTCTCCCCAACGGGCCGCGGGCATGGCGAAGACCAGGTGCTGGCCGTAGGGATCGTTCATGGCGCCGTGCGGGGCTACCGTCAGGCCCGCGGCCTCGGCGATGTGGCAGATGCGGACCGCGGCGGAAAGCCCGCCGCACCACTTGACGTCCGGTTGGAAGATATCCACCAGCCGGTGCTCCGCGGCATACAGGAACGGTTCGGCCAGGTACCAGTGTTCTCCGGTCGCGAGGCCCTGCCCGGGCAGGCGCCGGCGGACCGCGGCGAACCCGTCCAGGTCGTGGGGCATCAGGTAGTCCTCCAGCCACTTCAGCCTGTAGGGCCTCAGCGATTCGCCGAGCCGCACAGCGTATTCCACGTCCAGCGCCATCCAGCAGTCCAGCATCAACTCGACATCGTTTCCGATCGCGGCCCTGGTTTCCTCCACCATCTCCACCGCTCTGTTCAATCCGTCGATTCCATCGTCCGGACCAAACGGCATGGGGAGTTTTACCGCTCTGAACCCCAACTCGAGATACCACGCGATATCGAATCCCGTGGCGTAGCAACTGATCCGGTCCTTCTGTGGACCGCCGAGCAGTTCGTACACTGGCCGGTCCAGCAGCTTTCCTTTCAGATCCCACAAGGCCAGATCCACGGCGCTGATGGCGTAGCTCGTCGCGCCCTGGCTTCCATAGGCAGCGCTCGCGCGCACCATGAGATCGTAGCACTTTTCCGTGGCCATGACGGACTGTCCCATCAACAGTGGCCTGAAATGTTCGTTGACTATGGGGAGGACGGGACCGCTGTGCTGGGTCAAGCCCAGGCCGAAAGTTCCGTCGTCCGCTTCCACGATACACGCCGCGGACGGCCAGGCGGGTCCCGCGTCCCCGCGTCTGCCCCGGTATTCCGGGTAGCGGTCCATGGGGCCCGACGGTTGGCGCCCTTCTCGTTGCAGCGTAGTCTTTACCGCCTTCCTGGCCCGGGACAGGTCCACGGTGTAGGCGCGGATATTTCGGATGTTCATGGGGCCGCTCCTTGCCGGCCGTCATCCGTGCCGCCCTGCCCGCCACCTTCCGGATCATCCTCATGGTCGTCCTCCGGATCGCCCTCCGGGTCGCCTTCCTGGCCGTCCTTGACGATGTCCTTGACGTGGTTGTAATGGGCGGTCTCGATCAGTTCCAGCGTTTCGGGGGACAGCACGGCCTTGATTTCATCCGGAAAGGGCATGGCCAGCCCCGCGTGCTGGGGCTTGTACCGAAGCACAAGGATGCGCCGGATCCGGTCGCCGGGCCGCCATTCGAGGATGCCGTGAGTCATGAGCTCGGAAGTCACGATGATGTCGCCCGCCCGGGGCGTGATGTTGACCACGCCCGGCGCGAGTTCCTCCACGCCGTGCATGAGTCCGTTGTTGAACAGGCTGTCCGGCCGGGGGAAATTCGCCTTGTGGGATCCGGGCAGCACGATGAGGCCGCCGTCGCCGGGAAGAACGTCGTCCAGGTAGGGAAACACGATGATGTCGTCGCAGTAGACCCGTCCATGATGGGTCTCGTATCGGGTGCTCTCCCAACCGAAACCCTCCCGGGCGCAGTGCAGGCCCCCCACGGCTGTTTCACCGGGACGGTCCACCTGGAGCGTGCCGCTGATCAGCCGGGGCTTGTCGTTAGTGAGTTCCCGTACGATAGGCCAGATCGACGGATGGCGGGTCAGGGACTCCAGCGACTTGTCGAAGGCGAAGCCGTGGAGATGGCGCTTGCCGTCGAACCCGAACCCCGGCGGCAGTTTGTCCTCCGGCGTGTTCATGTACCGGGCCGACGCGCGCTGGCAGGCCTCGAGCTCCTGTTTTGACAGCGCGTTCTCGATGTGCAGGTAGCCGAACACGTCGAACAGGTACCGTTGTTCCGGGGTCATCATGCCAGGCTCCTCGCGTATGGCTGCGTAATTTTATGATTCTGTCATGGGACCGGCGTTTGCCGGACCGCTGCTTGCCGGACCGGCGTTTATACCTCGAATTCCTGTAGCAGGTCATCCAGGCGCCGGACGAATCTGTCCCGCTGGTATTCCGGTATGTCGTGTACCCGGGCTACTACCTGGCTGATGTCCATCCCCGGGCGGTCCGGACGATGGGCCGGTTCGAAAATGGTTACGTCTTCCGCCGTGTACCCCGGGTATCCGGTGACGCTCGGTGCCGCATAGAGTTCCCGCAGCAGGCCCGACATGGCCCCGTCTTCCCCGTAGATGGCACAGGCGTCCCTCAGGCACCGTGGCAGATGGGTCGGGCTCGAGACCAGGATGACCCGCTCCACGTTCCGGTCGACAAAAACCCGGCCGGCATAGGCGATTTCATCACGGGTGTTTTTCGAAGTCATGTCCAGGTGGAGTATGGATTCGATCCGCTGCCGGAACCGGCCGGCCGCGGGAGGACGGGTCAATTCGGTTTCCCTGCCTATGAATACCGCGAATCCGGCGAGCTCATCGAACCGCTCCCACAACAACTGGGCCGTCGCCTCGGATTCAAGCATCCCGTTTTTTTCCGAGGCGCCCGAACCGAATACCATCACGTCCGCCTGCTCGCTCAGGGCTACCAGCACGCCCATGGGCACGCGGCCGATCCGTTCCGGCGGTTCGCCCCAGGTCACGTCCTCCCACTGGCCGGCATGCAGATTGTAGCCGTGGACGAGGATGCCCGTTTTTCGCCGATGGGCACCGCGGGATTCACCGGTTGTCATGTCCTCGCTCCTGCCAGGCTCCATCATCCCCGAAGGGAATGCAACGGGAGGCGAAGTGCTTCAGGGCGCCGCTCTTGACCACGATCGCTTCCGGTCTCAAAACGGCGGCGTAGCTGTTCAGCAGGGCAATCAGGTCCAGCAGCGACCGGTATCCCGAAATCCCCGACATGTCGATGTAGATCTTGGTGAAGTCCTCGTTCAGTTCGAGCGCGGCCCGCACGTCGAAGGCGTCCAGCGTTTCAAACCGGATGTGGGGGTGGCGTTCCCGGGCTCGTTCGATGACCACCGGGCTCACGTCCGTTCCGATTACGGTCGCGGCGTATTCGGCGATGATCGTGGTGGTGGTGCCCCATTCGCAGCCGATTTCCAGGACGGTATCGGAACCGTTCACCCAGCGGGGTATGCTGGCCCGGTACTCTTTGACCCCGCGGGTACCCACGAACAGCGTCTTGGATCGGTACTGCCTGTTGTTTGCCATATCGGACCAATAAACAGGCGGCCTGGAATATCGTCAAGAAGGACGGCGTGCCGATAGGGACGGCGCGCCGGTCCGGCGGGTGAACCGGGGTGCCGGGCCGTCGAACTGATCTGCAGGGACCGGCGTCCGCGCTAGCTGCCCGTCGAGCGATAGTGCCGGAGTCCGAGTCGCCAGATGAAGAGCGACAGGATGAAATAGAGCAGGCCGAACAAAGGGGCTGCGTACTGAAACGCGAGAGACGTGCCCAGCGGATCGGACCGGCCTAGAATAGCCACGACCGGGAAATAGGTCACGCATCCCATGGGGATCACCATGGTGAAGAACCGGCGGAACCAGGCTCGGTATATGACCAATGGGTATTTCGAAGCCTCGATGCCGCCGTAGGTCAACACGTTCATGAGCTCGAGCGTCTCCGTGGTCCAGAAGGACACCGTGCCGATATTGATGAACAGTCCCAGAAAGAAGCAGGCGCCGCAGGATACGGTGATCACGGTAAGGACCGCGACCGATGGCGACCATTCGATGTCCAGGTAGAGCGCCGCCCAGAGCAGGACGGCGCCGCCCTGCAGGAAACGCCCGAGCCGCTTCAATGTGAATTCCGTGCCGATCAGTTGAAGTACGGTGCTCCGGGGCCTGAGCAGCATGCGGTCGAACTCGCCGGTGCGCACCAGTTGGCCCACGTGGTCGAAACCGCGGGACAACATGTCGGTCACGGCGAAGGCCACGTTGACGATTCCGTAGAAGAAGGCGACCTCGGCGAGCGTCCACTGGTTCAGGCTGCCGAAGCGGTCGAACAGAGCAAGGATGCCAATGAATTCCACGCCCGTGCTGAACAGCTGGCCCAGGGTACCGAGCAGGAACGAGACCCGGTACTGCATCTGGCTTCGCAGGGAGATGCTCACGTAATGGGTGTACAGCGCAAGCGGGTTTGCCATCTTCTATCCCCCTTGAACGACCAGCCGGCGAGTCGCTCTCGAGAGCAGCCAGGCGCCGAATGCGACCAGGATGACGATCCAGATCAGTTGATGAAACAGCACGGCCCAGGCTTCCGTGGCCGGGATATGGCCCATATACAGCCTGAACGGCGCGTCGCAGATACCGCGGAACGGCAGGATATCGAGTACGCGCTGTGCCCAGTCGGGAAATAGGGGCAGGGGGATGACCATCCCCGCCAGGAAATAGATGACCGGTGAGACCAGAAAGGACACGCCTTCCCCGGAAATCGTCCACATCAGCGTGATGGAAAGGATCACGGTGAGGGCCGTGCTGAGCAGCACCGCGCCGAGGGTCGCCGCCAGCCAGAATACCAGGGCTTCGGGTGAGGCGGGCGCCTGCATCCCGAAAAACAGCAATGCAAGGATCGCCAGCGGGATGGAACGCATGAAGGTGGGCGCGAGCCGGAATGCCATCGACCGGGAAAACCAGTAAGTATAGAGGTTCACCGGACGGACGAGCTCATAGGCCACGGTACCCGACCGCACCATGGCGCGGATTTCCGTGTCGGGATTCCAGGGTAACAGGCCGAGCAGCGCCTGGCCCAGCCAGATGTAGGTCACGACGTCCTCGAGGTGCATGGGCTGGGGGGCGCTGGTGGACCGGTAGAACGCTTCCATGGCCATGACGCGGATCGCGCCCCACCCGATCTGCGTCACGAACCCGGCAATGGCCGCGGCCCGGTACTGGAGGATCATGCGGAACCGGGCGGACAGCACGGCGGTGTAGGGGAGGACGAAGGATTGCATCATGCCTGTCCGAAACTCAACGGAGTTCGTGTTCGTCGTACAGCCGTGAGATGATCTCTTCGATGGGCGGGTTCTCGACGAACAGGTCCTTGATAGCGTACTTTGCCGTGATCCGGCTGATCAGGGCGGCCGTTCGGACGCGGTCCGGATCGAACTGAAGGTGGATGCGGCTGCCGCTGCGCGAGATGAAAGTAACGTCCGGATCCTCGATCGCCTGGCCTTCGTCGAGCAGGTCGATAATTAGGCGGCGCTCCCGGGTGACGCGGGCACGCAGGTCGTCCAGTGTGCTGTCGGAAAGGATTCTCCCGTGTCCGATCACCATCACCCGGTCGCACAGGGCCTCGATGTCGTCCATGTCGTGGGTGGTCAGCACGACGGTAACGCCCCGCTCCCGGTTCAGACGCTTGATGAAGTCCCGCACGGCGAGCTTGGAAACGGCGTCCAGGCCAATGGTGGGCTCGTCCAGGAAAAGTACCGAAGGTGCGTGCAGCAGGGCCGCCGCCAGGTCGCACCGCATGCGTTGGCCGAGACTGAGTTGGCGCACCGGGACGTCGTACAGCGGTTCCAGGTCCATGAGCGCCGTGAGTTCGTCCCTGGCCCGGTGGTATTCACCATTTTCGATCCGGTAGATATCCCGCAGCAGATCGAAGGACTCGATAACCGGCAGATCCCACCACAACTGGGTCCGCTGGCCGAACACCACGCCGATGTTGGCCGCGTTGGCGATCCGGTTGCGCCACGGGATGCGACCGTCGATCTCGCACCGTCCCGAATCGGGCACCAGGATGCCGGAGAGCACTTTTACGGTCGTGGACTTGCCCGCTCCGTTGGGACCGATATAGCCCACCAGTTCTCCCGGATCCAGTTCGAAGGAGACGCGGTCGAGGGCCTTGATCGTCCGGTATTCGCGGCGCACGACACCGTGTAGCGCGCCCCAGAGACCGGGGCGCCGCTGGGCGATCCGGAAAGTCTTGACGATGTTGTCGACGAGGATGTGGGGCACGGCGGTCACCTGGCAACATGGCATCGCGCCCCAGAGACCGGGGCGTACGATGCGCGGCGTAAATAGCGGAAAGGTAAGCGGACTGCCGGGCTAGCCGGATTCTGAGAACGCGGGAAGGAATTCCGTACTCAGGCCGCCGCGTACGAGCGCTTCCCAGCACCGGATGGGAGACTCGCCAAGTAACGGGAGCAGATCCCCACGCAGCCGGTCGAGGGATGCCGCCGCGGACCCTCCGGTTTCCGGCCCTCCGGTATCCGGCCCTCCGGTTTCCGGCCCTCCGATTTCCAGGTTGGCCAGGCGATTGAGGGCGTCCATGGCGAATCCCACGCAGATGACGTTTCGGTCGCTGCGCACCACCTCGGTCAGGGCATCGATAATGGGATCCAGCGCATCGCCCGCCAGGAGGGCCCCGTGGGAACATAGGATGACCATGGACCAGAGGGCGTTCTCCCGTACCGCGGAGCGCACCGGCTCGAATCGCTCGAGCCCCATGTCGACGCCGTTTCCCTCGCAGACGTCACACGCGTCGGTGGGCCGCACGAACTTGATGCTCCGCTGCTGGGCGAGGTCCATGCTCAACCGGTTTTCTTCGCCTTCGAGACTGCGGACCAGCGCCTCGAAGCACCGGGGCAGCAGGGACCGCCCAACGCCCGTCGCCGCGGCACGGCGTCCCAGGCAGCCCAGCGTTCCCGCGGCGACGGCGCGGACGTACACGGAGGGGTCGTGATGCAGCAACGAAGCGGAGGCGGCCAGTACTTCGCCGGTAAGCGGCGCACAGTCGCCCAGTCCGTACACACCGGCCTTCCTGACCCATTTGACCGGTGACTTCGTCGCTTCGACGAAGGTCTCCGAGGACTGTTCCCCGACGGCGATCAGACCGTAAGTTGCCGCGCGGCGGACACTCTCCCGGTGGCTGTAGAGCGCTGCGCCGAGATGCTTGACGGCCAGTGCGTCGTCCCCTATCGAGGCCAGCTTCTAGGCCGCACCGATACGCAGGGGTTCCGCT
>JAPPBT010000073.1 GCA_026702745.1 Gemmatimonadota bacterium | reverse complement strand
CCGTCGTCGCTCAGTCTCAATATCCTGGTGACTCTGCTGCACGACGATCGACCTGGCATCCGAAGAAGTGCCGTGCTCGCCCTGGATCGAATCGGGGACCGGCGCGCGGAAACCGCGCTGGAAGCCCTGCTCGAGCATGAGCAGGACCCCGCGATCGTCCAGTCCACCCTTGAGACGCTGGCCAGGATGGGCAATACCGGCATCCTGGGACGGCTTCAGGACCTCATACGGACCAGCGAAACCAGCCTCGAGCGAGGTGTGCTGGTCATGTCGGCGGGGCATCTCCTCGGCGCACCGGATCTGCTGTACCGGTTACTCCAGTCCGGCGAAATGGACCAGGACCGGGCGACGGTGCGGATTTTCCGGTCCGTCCGCCGGCAACTGGGCGGCTGGTCGCGTGTCGAAAGAGAAGCGAGGGACCGTTTCACAGCCGCCGTCGACCGCGCCATGAGCGCGTTCGAGCGTCAACAGACCGGTGAGATGCTGCAGCGGCTCGTGGAGGTTGCCCGGGACGTCGTTGCGGAAGCGCGTCCCGATCAGGAGGATGGCTCGACTCGCCCGGACCGCCCGGGCCACTCGGACCGCGCTGCCGGCCCGGACCGCCCGGGCTTTGCAGCCGATCATGAGGAACCGGCGGAAGGACCCGCGGCTGGGCCGAACGACATCGAACTGGCGTACAGGGTCCTGGCGGACCTGGAAACGGAAGGCCGGAACAGAACCCTGCACACCGAGGAGAGACTGCTGGCGGTGGTGGTCTTTCAGCGCATGGCGGACCTGGCCACCGAATGAAGGGTCAGCCCTTTTTCGCCTTCCACGCCTCATATTCGGCCAGGGTTTTTTCATCGGGCGGGTATACGCCGATGATGCTGGCGCCCTGCTGGATCTTCTGCAGGATGAAGACTTCGCGGTCCTCCTGCGCCACGGCCTTTACCGCCACTTCTTCGGCAAGATGTCTCGGGATCACCACGACGCCCTCCGCATCGCCCACGATAATGTCCCCGGGGAACACGGCTACGCCGCCGCAGGCGATGGGACGCTGTATATCGCTCGGGTAGTGCACGCTCTTGCTGTTGTGGGCGTTCATGGCCTTCGCATACGCGGCGAGCCCGGATTCGACGATGGCCGGGGTATCCCGGAACGCGCCGTCGCTCACCACTCCCGCGGCGCCGCGCTGCAGAATCCGCGTGGCGAGGATGTCGCCCATGACGCCGGCCCGGATGTCGCCCCGCGCGTCGATCACGAGCACCTCGCCCCGCCCGATGCTTTCGATACCGATCCGCTGTATGTCCGTATGGTTGTCCACGGGCACGTGCGTGATGTCTTCCCGGCCGGGTATGTACCGTAGGGTAAAGGCGGGGCCGGCTATGCGCATGTCGGGGGCCAGGGGCGCGACGTCCTGCATGAACGTGTTGTACAGGCCGTATTCCGTGAGTACGGAGGTCAGCGTGGCCGTACTCGGAATGAGCAGGGATTCGAGGGTTTCCCGCGATGGTGCTTGCTGTTCTGACATGGTATCGGTTTCCCTTTCAGTTGTTGGTTATGCCGGTGTTGGTTATGCCGGTGTTGGTTATGCCGGTTTGGCCGGCGAAGGCCGCCACGGCCTCCACATACCCTTCCGGCGAACCCGTGTCGAAGTGTTCGCCGTTGATTTCGAGGGCGAAGTACGCCCGTTGAGCCGACAGCATGGCCTGTGCCCCGGTCAGCTGCAGTTCGCCGCCTTCCGTGATGCTGTCTCTTTCCATCCGCGCCAGGCAATCGAAGATACCGGACGTCATGGCGTGCAGGCCGAACCAGCAGAGGTAGGTGTCGGCCGGAACGCCCACCACGCGCAGCCGTTCCCGCGCCAGGCCCGGATCGGGCTTTTCCACCACGGTGTCCAGTTCGTAGAGACCGTTCCACCGGGGCACGGGACGGCCCGAAACCGTCCCGAAGCGGTGTATGCCGTCGACGGATTTTCGGATCACGCCCGAAACCGGCGCCTGCAGTTCCGTGAAGGCGTCCAGCAACTGACGCGCGCAGCACCGGTCCTCCCCGCTGAGGTACAGGTGGTCGCCGAGCATGACCAGGACCGGGTCGCCGCCGACCCAGGTCTTCGCGCGGAGAACCGCATCGCCGAATCCCAGTGGACGATCCTGCAAGATCAATGTCACCTTATCCGAAAACTCACCGGGGAATTCGGCCGCGGCGAGCAGGTCCTCACGATGCCCGACCGCGGACTTCAACGGACCGGGCAGCCGCGAGAAGTAGGCGCGGATCATGGCCTCGTCTTCCGGCGCGATCACCAGGCCGATTTCTTCGATGCCCGCGTTGACCGCTTCCTCCACGATCAGTTGAAGCACGGGGCATACCCGTCCCCGGGCGTCCACGATGGGGAAGAGTGCCTTGCGCACGGCGCGGGTCGCCGGCAACATGCGCAACCCGTGTCCCGCCAGGGGGATGACCGCCTTTCGTATTCGTTTCAACCCGGTATGACTCCTTCGAATCCGCCTTGAAAGCTCAGGTTCTGCGATAAATGCGGTGCCCGAACTCGAGGGCGCCAGGCGAAGTTCCGGTTAAAACTTCGGCCTCGATCCCCGTCGCTTCGCCGTAACGTTCCAGCAGAGGACCGAGGTGGTCGAACATGCGGTCGTTTCCCGCGACGGCGACTGTCCCGCCTGCTCCGCCTCCCGTGATTTTGGCGCCGTAGAATCCGGATTTCATCCCCAGTTTCCTTATTTCCCGAACGATCCAGGCCGTTTCGGTGGACCCGAGCCCGCAACGGTGCGTGTAGCTCCAGTCCGAGGCGTACATCAGCCTGCCCGCCCGCTCGAGGAGCGCCGGTTTTTCAGAAGACCCTGACAGCCGGATGTACTCGGTGAAGTCGGTCACCCTGCGGTGTTCGTAAACTGGATGTTCCACGCGGCTGCGCACCTTGTACACCACCTCCGGGTCGACGGCCGTCACGGGATCGGGCGTGGTTCCGTAACGCCGCATGAATGCCCGGCCCGAGATAGTCGATGGCAGCAGGGACCGGCAGGAACGCACATATTCGGACGTGGACAGGTTGCACAGGTATCCAGGGCGGAGATGGGCGGCGACTCCGTTGCCGGACCGCAGCTGATCCCGCAGGATCGCCAGGCCCATGAACGCGCCGATTCTGCTGTTCGTATACCGTGCGCCCTTGATTTCGCGGCGGATGCCGGAGTTGATGCCGATAAACTGCAACCCGTCTGGAATCGGAATCTGTTCCTTCATGGTGTGGGGCTGGCAGAGCAGGGATAGCAGGCGGCCGCGGGTTCCCATCGCGCAGGTGACCTGGTCCATGATGCCGCAGGCCGCGCCGACCACGTGGTTCTCCACCTTCTGGGAAAGGACGGCCAGCGTCATCCCGTCCAGGTTGATCCCGTAGAGCAGGTTCAGGCCATGCATGGTTGCGATTTCCAGCGCGGCCGACGAGGACGCGCCTACCCGGAGCGGTATGTTACTCCCCAGCACGATCGTGGCGCCGTGGGGGAATCGATCCATATGCCCTTCGCCCTGTAGCACGGTGAAAGCCCCTGCAACGTAGGCCGCCCAGGCGGATTCCGGTGTGCTGGAGAAAAGCTGTTTTACCGTATCATAATCCACGATGCCCGGACCCGGCGCCAGGTCGTCGAGCGCCAGTGTAACGTCCGGAGAAAGGCCCAGTTCGTCCACGCCGGCGCTGTGCACGACCACCTTCCGGTCGTCCCGGGACTGAATGCCCATCACCACGGCTCGGTCGAGGGTCATCTCGCAGACCAGCGAACCACTGTAGTCCGCGATGCCGCCCATGCAGTCCAGCCGCGCGGGCGCCCGGACGACGTAGATCGGTTTCCCTGCCGCGAAGCGCGTCCCCAACGGGCCGAACGGACTGTCCGACGCGCAGGCCAGGGCGTGCTCGAAGGCCGCCGCGTCAGCGGGCAGGTTTCCACGATCCGTCAGGCAATCCAGCATCAGCAGTGATCCCGCGTTACATGCTCCGGACAAACGGGTTGGAATCGATCCGCCATAATATATCCGACTGCCCCGAATATTCAACGAAACTTTGGCTCGGACGCGCTTCGGCGGTCGTTAACCGGGACATGATTATATTGACAGGACCGATTTTGGCCGTGTATTATGGTATCGCCCTGCTCACCGAAATTTCCAGATGGATGAAGCTGGCTGAATTCCGCGTGGACTGTCCTTCTCTCTTGGCCGTTTGGGAACGGTGAATGAACCTCGCTGGCGAACTGAATTCCGCTCAAGTAAAGGCCGCGTCCTATGTCGATGGGCCGTTGCTTGTGCTTGCCGGCGCCGGAAGCGGCAAGACCCGGGTGTTGACCTACCGGATCGCCTACCTCGTTGAACATCTCGGCATCGACCCCTATCACATTCTGGCCGTCACGTTTACCAACAAGGCGGCCGCCGAGATGAAGGACCGGATCGACCGGATGCTCGGACAGGGCGACGTCCCCCAGTGGGTGGGCACCTTTCATTCCCTCTCGGCCCGAATACTGCGCCGTGAGGCGGAGACCCTGGGCTTCCGCCGCGATTTCGTGATCTACGACGGCGAAGATCAACTGGCCCTCATCCGTCGGGTGATGAAGGACCTGGAGATCTCCGACAAGCGGTATTCCCCCGAGGCGGTCCGCAGCTTTATCAGCGGAGCCAAGGATCAGCTTTTATCGCCCGCCGAATACAAGGCGCAACACACGGATTACTTCGAACAGCAGGTGGTGTCACGGGTTTATGAGACGTACCAGCATGCCCTGGAAGACTGTAACGCCCTGGATTTCGACGATCTCATCATGCGGCTGGCGTTAGGATTCGGGACGCATCCGGATCTGCTCAACCGGTACCAGGAACGATTCCAGTACATCCTGGTGGACGAATACCAGGATACCAACCGCGCCCAGTACGAATGGATCAACCGGTTGGCGCGCAAATACCGGAACCTGTGCGTGGTGGGGGACGACGACCAGTCCATCTACGCCTGGCGCGGCGCGGACATCCGCAACATCCTCGAGTTCGAAAAGGACTATCCCGAGGCGCGGGTCGTCCGACTTGAACAGAACTATCGCTCCACCCGGCTGATCCTGAAGGCGGGCAACGAAGTCATCCGGAACAACAAGGGCCGCAAGGGCAAGGAGCTGTGGACAGACAACCCCGGCGGGGAGAAGATCGGCCTGGTCGAGACCATGGACGACCGGGACGAAGCCCGGTGGATCTCCCGGAAGATCCAGGAGATGCGCAACGGATCCGGCCGTGTGCTGAGGGATTTCACCCTCCTATACCGAACCAACGCGCAGTCGCGCACGCTGGAGGACGAGTTGCGCCGCGCCGGCCTGCCTTACGTGATCGTCGGCGGCGTCCGGTTCTTCGAACGGAAGGAAGTCAAGGACGTCCTGGCCTATCTGAAAATCCTGGTCAATGGCCGGGACGCCATCAGCTTCCGCCGCATGGTCAACACCCCCGCCAGGGGCATCGGCGCCGTCAGCGTGTCCCGCGTCGAGCAACTGGCCGTCGAGCGCAGTATGGACTACCTGGAAGCGCTGTACCATGCCAGCGAGGCGGGTATCTCGGGCAAAGCGCACCGCGCCGCCGTGGAACTCGGAGAGTTTCTGCTGCGTCTCAGGTCGCGCCTGGCGGAGATATCGGGCGCGGAGGCGGCCAGGCGTGTGCTCGAAAAGACCGGCTACCTGAGGGCACTGGAGCTGGAGGCCGCGAAAAACGTGGAGGCCGAGACCCGGGTCCAGAACGTGAACGAGTTGATGGCTGCCCTCGAAGAGGCGACCGAGCGACCGGAGGAGGGACAGCCGGTCTCGGGACTGGAAGATTTCCTGGAGGAAGTGGCCCTGGTAACCGATATCGACCGGTGGGACGAATCCGTGGACTGCGTCACGCTCATGACCTTGCATAACGCCAAGGGCCTGGAGTTCCCCATCGTCTTCATCACGGGCATGGAAGACGGCCTTTTCCCCATTTCGCGCGCCATGGAAAGCCCCACCGACCTGGAGGAAGAGCGACGGCTTTGTTACGTGGGCATCACGCGCGCCCGGGAACAACTATTCCTCACTCACGCCAATTTGCGGCGCAGGTACGGGGGAACGCAGACCTCCCTGCGGTCCCGATTCATCGACGAGATCCCCGACGACCTGGTTTCCCGGGAAAGCACCAGCCGGTTTTATTCGCGGTCGTCGTGGCCACAGGAAGAAAAGACCTCAGCGCCTCCGTTCGAAGATGACATTACGTCCCCCCGGATGGTACAGACGCCCATGGGCCGGGTGCGGATATCCCAGGGACAGGACGTCAAACACCCCATCTGGGGCAAGGGACGCATCATCCAGGTCGCGGGAAGCGGGGACGACCTGCGGGCGACGATACGCTTCTCGGATACGACCAAGAAGGTGATCGTGAAATACGCCGCCCTGGAAATGATATAATGATAAACCGATATAACGGTAAGTCGATATGAAGAAATCATGGGATAAGCGCCGGTTGATCCGGCGCATGCGAAGGGGTTAACCATGACGGTAACCGTCAAGGACGTCGACCATGTCGCGGCACTGGCCCACCTGAAGTTCTCGGAAGAAGAACGGGAACAGCTGGTGGATCAGTTGAATGCCATCCTCGCATACATGGAGAAGCTCAATACGCTCGACACGACGGCCGTTGGTCCGACTTCCCACGTGCTGCGGCTGAAGAACGTCTACCGCGACGACGAAGCCGGAGCGTCGCTAAGCCAGGAAGAAGCGTTACGGAACGCGCCTGCGTCCGATCGCGGCCATTTCACGGTGCCCAAGGTAATCTGAAGACGATATGGGATCCGATAACCTGAGAATCACGGGTCTCATACCGGCCCGCTTCGCTTCGACGCGTTTCCCCGGCAAGGCGCTGGCGCCCTTGCGGGGGAAACCGATGATACAGCACACCTACGAGCGGTCCAGCCGGGCGCGGTGCCTCACCGATCTGTTCGTCGTAACCGACGACCGGCGCATAGCGGACGCGGTCCGGGGGTTCGGCGGTGAGCCGATCATGACCGCGCCGGATCACCCGAGCGGTACGGACCGGCTGGCCGCGGCCGTTCGGGAGATGGATACGGACGTTGTCGTCAACATCCAGGGAGACGAGCCGCTGATCACGCCCGAAGCCATCGAAACGGTGGTGCAACCCCTGGTCGACGATCCGGACCTGCCCATGACGACCCTCGCCCACCGGATCACCAGGACGGAGGACCTGCTCAATCCCCACATGGGCAAGGTGGTCTTCGACGAACAGGGTCTGGCGCTGTACTTCTCCCGCTCGCCGCTGCCCTGGCCGGGGGAGCGGCCGGACGGAGCAATTCTGCGCGAACACCGGTACTACAACACCGTGGGTCTCTACGGGTACCGAAGGGCGTTCCTGCTCACCTTCGCCGGGCTTGAACCGACGCCCCTGGAACGGATCGAGCGGCTGGAACAGCTGCGAGCCCTGGAAAACGGTTACCGCATCACCGTGCGGCAAACCGACTACGCCCCCCTCGGCGTCGACGTACCCGAGGACCTGGTAAAGGCGGAACGCAGGCTGGCCGCGGAGGAAGTTGCGTCGTGAATGAAGTCGCCGTGAAAAAAGTCGCCGTAGGAGACGTGGCCATAGGCGGGGGACGGCCGCTGGCGCTGATCGCGGGGCCGTGCGTGATCGAGAGCGAGGCCGTGGTCATGGAGACCGCGGAACGCCTGGTTGCGGCAACCGGACGACTGGACATCCCCCTCGTGTTCAAGTCATCCTATGCAAAGGCAAACCGCTCTTCGGCCGCCTATTACGCGGGACCCGGACTGCGCGAGGGGTTGCGCGTGCTCCGGAAAGTTCGAGACCTGGGCGTGCCTGTACTCTCGGACGTTCACACGTTGCAGGAGGTCGACGAGGCCGCGGAGGTCCTGGACGTTCTGCAGCTTCCCGCGCACCTGTCCATGCAGACGGAGCTCACCCTGGCCCTGGCGCGGACCGGAAAACCCGTCAACGTGAAGAAGGGACAGTTCCTGGCGCCGGAAGACGTGGCGTCGGTCGTCTCCAAGATCGAAAGCGCGGGCAACCGGAACATCCTCCTGACCGAACGCGGCGTCTCCTTCGGGTACCACGACCTGGTCGCCGACATGCGGTCGCTGGCCATCATGCGCCGGACGGGATACCCCGTGGTGTTCGATGCCACCCACGTGGTGAGGCTGTACGGCCGTCCGAGCAGCGACACGAGCGGCGGCACGCCCGAATTCATCGAACCCCTCGCCCGCGCCGCGGTGGCCGCGGGATGCGAGGCGGTATTCATCGAAACCCATCCCCGGGTTTCCGAGGCACTGTGCGACGCCGCGAGCATGTTGCCGCTCGACCGACTGGAACCTCTGCTGGAAAGCCTCAAGGCGATCGACGAAGTCGTGCGGCCTTAGCCTTAGCGCGGCGGATTGACCTCCAAGCGAGTACACTCGTGGCCACTCTGATCAAGCGCATGCGAAATGCCGCGATCTATCAGGCGGTGCGCGCGCTCATCGGTCTGTTGAACGCATTGCCGAGGCAACGGGCTTTGTCCGTCGGCGGATGGATCGGCGGACTGGCGTACCTGTCCGCCCGCGGTCCCAGGCGCCTTGCCCTTTCCAATCTGACACTGGCATACGGCGAAGCGCAGTCGCGCAGGCAGATCAGGCGTCTGGGCCGGACCGTCTTCCGGGAGCTGGGACGGAACGTCGTGGATGTCGCCCGGCTGCCCCGGTTCACGGCGGAGAATGTAGACGGCCTGGTCAGGGCCGATGGCCTGTCCCACCTTGAATCGGCCTATCGCGCGGGGAAGGGCGTAGTTGCGGTAAGCGCCCACCTGGGCAATTTCGAGCTGATGGGCGCGTTCCTGGCGCTCAAGGGATTCGCGGTAACTGTTGTGGCGGCCCCTCTTTACGACGCCAGGCTGGATGCTCTCCTGCTGGAGAACCGGGTGCGGAGCGGACTGGAAGTGGTTCCCCGCGACCGGGCCACCACCGCCATCCTTCGCGCGCTTAGAAAGGGGCATGTCGTGGGACTGCTTGTGGACCAGGATACCAGGGGCGCCGGCATCGCCGTACCCTTCTTCGGACACCCCGCCCGGACCCCCACCGGACCCGCGGTGCTGGCGGACCGGACGGGCGCGCCCATCGTGCCCATGGCCATTCACCGTCTGCCGGACGACACGCATCTCGTGACGGTCCGTCCGCCGATCCGGCCCGCCGGACGGTCGCCGGAAGACGTGGAAGCCACGACGAGGGCGTATACCGGAGAACTGGAACGGTTCATCAGGAAAGCACCGGCGCAGTGGGTATGGATGCACGATCGCTGGAAGGCGTCAAAGGAGGTTTGACACTGCTGCCATGGCGAACTGACAAGGCGTCCAAGGAGGCTTGACACTGCTGCCATGGCGAACTGACAAGGCGTCCAAATAGGCCTGGCGCTGCGCCAACGTTCCAACTTGATCTTGCCGGGACCGATGAAATCGGGTATTATCAGTCATGCCGCCTACCCGCAATCCGCGTGTTACGCCCCGCCTGAATCTCAGCGCATACATAATGCACGCTCGCATCCGGCCGTGGCACCAGGTCATGGCCTTCGTCCTGTTTGTGGCTGTCCTGTTCCCGGCCGCATGCCAACCCGTCGATCCGCCGGTTCCGGAAGAAGGCGCTAAGGATGCACTGCCGGACCAGGAAGCGTGGAACACGACTATTTACCTGAGCCGGGATGGCAGGCAGGAAGCCACGATCCGGGCCGGGCACCGCCTTTATTTCTCGGAAACCAACGTCACGGTCATTGATGAGGGCATCTACGTCGAGTTCTTTGAAGAAGACGGCAGCCTGGCCTCTACGCTCGAAGCGGAGTGGGGCGAGATCGACGGACAGACCCACGACCTGCGCGTCCGGGGCGGCGTAACGGTCCACAGTTCGGAACGGGGCACCCTGGAAACCGATTCCCTGACCTGGTTGAACGCGGCGAATCTCATTGTAACGGATGCCGCCGTACGATTGACCGGGGACACGGATGTCATTGCGGGCGATGGGTTTGAGGCCGATCCGGGCATGCGCGGATATATCATCCGGCGCAACATCAAAGGCCGTTTTCTGCCGGATGCACAACCGCAATGACCCCTTCGCAGAGCAGCACTTCGACCGCCGTCACGGGGGGCACGCATCCTTGACGTTCAACGGAAATTTCGGTATATTGTATCGTGGTACAGGGTCCGTTAGATGGTTGATTACGGTCTGCTGTTTCATCGTGCTTTCCGCAACTCGGGCAAGTGGCCAGGAGCGCCGTGAGCCGGTGCAAATCGAGGAAGCGGGCAGCTTCCGGGCTACCGGTGTCGACGAGGTTTTCGACCTGGCGGAGTCTGTGCGGCTCAAGCACGGAGATACTGTGCTGACGAGTGACCGGGTGAACTATGATCGATTGAAAGGTATCGTACATCTTTATGGAAACGTACGCATGATCCGCGGGACCACCACGCTCACCGCCGACGCCGCGGTGTACTATGAACAGGACCAGCGGGCTATCGGAGCGGGGCAGGTGAGGCTCGACGACGCGTTGGACGGCGTAGTGCTGACGGGCAGTCGCATGGTATTCACCCAGGATCCCCATCGCGCAGTGGCGACGGGCAAGCCGAACATGACCTGGCGGCAGAACGAAAGCAGGATCAACATCGAGGGCTTTCGTCTGGAGTACTACTTCACCGAAACCAACTCCCTGCTGAAAGCGCTGGCCGAGGAATCCGTTATCGTGGTTGACGAGGGCGAAGGTGTGACCATCTACTGTGAACACGCGGAGTATTTCAAGGCGACGGACAGCGCTCGGTTCAGCGGGGAGCCACAGCTGGTCAAGCGGCTGGAAGGCGATGAGGGCGAGATCGTGGCGACCGGGAAAGGCATGACCTACGCCTTCGAAGACCGGACCGCCGACGTGTTCGATTCGGTCAGCGTCGTGAAGGGAACGCTGGAGGGGATTTGCGATACGCTGCGCTACGACAGCGAAGGCCAGCAGATCGATCTCCTGGGCAATCCGGTGATTCGGAGCGTCCACAGCGAGATCACCGGGGATGAGATCATCCTCGAAATGGAGGACGGCGAGGTTGCTCGCGCCCTGGTTACGGGCAACGCCAAGGGCACCTATACCGCGGAAGAGATGGAAGGATCGGACCTGGCGGAAGATCTGTCGAACCGGTCGGACGACGTCGTGGAGGATCAAGCGAACGACCGGGCGGATCAGGCCGCCCAGGTGGACCAGGCCGACCAGGCTGATCAGGCGGGCCGCAGCACCATTGAAGGCCGCAGCATGGTCGTGGACTTCAAGGGCGAATCGGTGAGGATGATCACCGCGCAAGGGAACGCGGTGAGTACCTACAATCCGTCTGCGCTTGAAAGTGGCCCGACCGGCCACAACGTGGTCCGGGCAAAGGAAATCGTGATCGAACTGAATGAAGGCGAACCGGTCAAGGTGAACGCGGACGGCGGCGTGGACGGCTCCTATCTCAACCCGGAAGACGAAGACGAAATTCGATGAAGCGGAGGATCCGTGCAGTGCCTGCGAGCTGAGAACCTGGTGAAATCCTACCAGAATCACCGGGTCGTCGACGATGTAAGCCTGCGTGTAGACCAGGGCGAGGTGGTCGGACTGCTCGGGCCCAATGGGGCTGGGAAGACCACCTCGTTCTATATGATCGTCGGCATGATCAAACCCGGGGCCGGACGGGTGCTCATCGATGACCGGGAAACCGGGGTGAGCCGAAACATTACGCGGTGGCCGATGTACCGCAGGGCCCGGGTGGGGATTGGATATCTAGCCCAGGAGCCGTCGATCTTCCGCAGGATGACGGTGGAACAGAACCTGATGTCCATTCTCCAGACCTTGCCCATGTCCCGCAAAGACAGGCGTCGGCGGATGGAGGATCTGCTGGAGGATTTCGGTATCGCCCATCTGGCCAAGCACAAAGCCTATACCCTCTCGGGCGGCGAGCGGCGAAGAACGGAGATCAGCCGCGCCCTGGTGTCCGAACCGAAGTTCATCCTGCTCGATGAGCCCTTCGCCGGTATCGATCCTATTGCCGTGGAGGACATTCAGAGACTCATCGGACGCCTCAAGGAACGAAAACTGGGCATCCTGGTCACGGATCACATGGTACGGGAAACGTTGCAGATCACGGACCGGTCCTATATCATGGCCGACGGCCGGATCTATATATCGGGTACGGCCAAAGACCTGGCCGAAGACCCCGAAGCGCGCCGAATCTACCTCGGCGAACGGTTCCGCCTGGAGTAACCGGAAGGCACGCCCATGGAATTTCAACTTCAGCCCCAGACCAGGCAGCAGTTTTCTCCCCAGTTGATGTATTCGCTCAAGCTGCTGCAGTTCACTACACTGGAACTCGAGCAGGAGATCAAGGAGAAAATCGAGGAGAATCCGCTGCTGGAACTCGAGGAAGAGACGGGTGAGGCGGCGTCGGACCCCACGGAAGACCCACCGTCGGAGAACCCCGCGTCCGTTCGGGACAGCATCGATTGGGATGCTTATATACAGTACGGCATGCACAACCAGATGGATGCCCGTGAGGAGACCGAAAAGAGGGAAGATCAGCACATCCTGGAACGCGAGGGAAAGTCGGATACGACGCTCACCGAGTACCTGGTCGAGCAGCTGCGGCTTCTCGATCTGTCCATCCGGGACCGTGAAATCGGCGAATACCTGATCGGAAACCTGAACGACAGCGGTCTCCTCGACGTGCCGCTGCTGGACCTGGCACTGGAATCGAGCGTGCCGTTCGACGAGGCGGAACGGGTGCTGAAGGTCGTACAGACCCTCGAGCCTACCGGCGTCGGCGCACGGGACCTGCGAGAGAGTCTCATGCTTCAACTGGAAGCGTTGAACTTGAGCGATTCGCTTGCATACCGGTTGATATCGGAACACTGGCGCGACGTCAAGTTGCGGCGCATCGCTTCGATTCGAAAGAAGATCAGGGCGTCCGAGCAGGAGATCGGAGATGCTTTGAATATGATCGCCGGCCTCAATCCCCATCCGGGGCTGGCCGTCAGCGATTCATCCGTTATCGCCATACATCCTGATCTGATCGTCGAGAAAGTGGACGGCGAATACCTCGTCTACCTCAACGATCGCAACCTGCCCATGGTGCGCGTCAGCCATGCCTACCAGGCCATCCTGAACCGGAATGCGCAGTCCTCGGAAGAAGACCGGCGTTACGTGAGGCGCAAGCTGACTGAAGCGAACCACTTCGTCAACTCCATCGAACAGCGGCGGTCCACTCTGTTGAAGGTGACGAACTGCATCGTCAGGACCCAACGCGAGTTCCTGGACACGGGCCTGTCCGGTCTCAAGCCGATGATTCTGCAGGAAGTGGCCGACGAGGTGGGCCTGCATGTAACGACCGTCAGCCGGGCCACACAGGGCAAATACGTACAGACGCCCCGGGGCATTTTCGCGTTGAGGTTCTTCTTCGACGGGCGGTTGAAGAAAAAGACGGACGAGGAGGCCGGTGAAGCCGCGGCGGGCCAATTGGCGACCAAGACGGTCAAAGACCGCATCGCGCGGATCATCGAGGAAGAAGACGCGCGCGCGCCGCTGAGCGACCAGGCGATAGAGGAGATTCTCCGCACGGAGGAAGGTGTGCAGATCAAGCGGCGGACGGTGGCGAAGTACCGCGAGAACCTGGGAATACCCATTGCGCGAATGCGCAGAAAGATCTGACCCGATCGGCCATACGGCGAAGGGAGGCGAACGTGCAGAAATCCATGACGGCCCGACACTGCGAACTGGCGGAAGCATACAAGGAGCATGCGGACAGAGAGATCGACCGTTTGAACAGATACAGCGACAACATCCTGAGTGCGGACCTTATCGTCTCACAGGAAAAATACCGGTTCATGGTTGAACTGAACGTGCACGTCGAAGGGCACGTCCTTACCAGCAAAGAGGAAAACGCCGAAGCCTACACGGCTCTGGATCAGGCGGTTAACAAGATGGAAAGCCAGTTGAAAAAGCACAATGGCAAGTTGCACGATCACAGAACCCGGCGTCACTGAAACGAACGATGGCCACGATAACGCCCCTGAAACCGCGCGTCCTGCTGATCAAGAACCTGGTAGAGCAGGTCGACCTGAAACTGTCCCCGCTGACGGGTGAAACGGGACTGTCCAGGAAGATAGCGAACGCGGAGACGAACCGGCCCGGACTCGCACTGGCGGGTTTTGTCGAGCGATTTTCCAGCAACCGGATTCAGATCCTGGGAGAGACCGAATTAACCTACCTGAAGAGTCTGCCCGCGGACCAGCGGCGTGCGTCACTGGACCGGCTGTTCAACCTGGGCTTTCCCTGCATGGTGATTACGAAGGGCATGGATCCACCGCGGGAACTGACCGAAACCGCCGAACGATTCGATACCGCTGTCCTGGGCACTTCACTTACGACGGATGCCTTCGCGCAGTCCCTGATCGAATACCTGGAACCTTACTTCGCGCCGATGACGACCGTGCACGGCGCCCTGGTCGACGTGTACGGCGTGGGTCTCCTGTTCACGGGACGCAGTGGAATCGGCAAAAGCGAAACGGCCCTGGACCTGGTGGAACGGGGCCACCGGCTGGTGGCGGACGACGTGGTTACGGCTTACCGGATGCGGCGCGGTGTCATCATGGGGACGAGCAACACGATCACGCAGCATTACATGGAAATTCGCGGCGTGGGCATTATCGACGTCACCAGCATGTTCGGCATACGCAGCATCCGCGTGCGCAAGCGGATCGAAGTCGTCGTAAACCTGGAGGACTGGAACAGCGACGGAGAATACGAACGGACGGCGCTCGATGAGAAGACCACGACGTTGCTCGACGCGGAACTGCCCTATGTTCGGATTCCCATCAACCCGGGCAAGAACCTGACGGTCATTTCCGAGGTCGTCGCGCTAAGGCATCTCCTGAAAGTCGTCGGGATCAACCCGGCGTCGATATTGAATCAGCGGGTGCTGGAGGTCATGAAGGAAGGCGAGAAGGTCCGGTATCGCAGGGAAGACTACGAGTAGAAGCATGTCACGCAGGTCTGAATGGATCGGGCAGCGACTTGGTAAGGAAAACCGTTTCCGTAAAGAACAGGAAGGGGTTGCACATGCGACCCGCCGAGCAACTGGTTCGCACGGCGTCCAGGTTCAAGTCGGAAGTGACGCTGGTCAAGGACGACATGCCGGTGAATGGCAAAAGCATCCTGGGAGTCATGATGCTGGCTGCCGAGCACGGAAGTGCAATAACGGTGGAGATCGAAGGACCGGACGAAACGGATGCCCTAAAGGCCATCACCGACATGTTCGACAAGGATCAGGAGCCATAGTATGAGCGAGGAGCGCCGCGTTCTGAAAGGCATACCGGCATCGCCGGGCATCGCCATTGGACGCGCCTTTGTCTATAACCGACGCTTCGCCGCCGTTCACCAGCGTCCGATCCCCGCCGACGGTGTAGAGGCGGAAATCCAACGGTTCCGGTCCGCCGTCGACGAGGCGTTGGACGACCTGACCCGGTTGCAGCGCCGCATCGCGGTGGATTTCGACCAGGACGTCGGGAAGATCTTCCGCGCGCACCAGGCCGTACTCGAAGATCCGGAAGTGGTGGATGTTACCATCGTGCGCATCCGGCGTGAGCTGACCAACGCGGAGTATATCTTCGACGATGTAATGCGAGGATGGATCGCCAATTACTCCTCGATAGAGAATCCATTCTTCCGGGAACGGACCGCCGATTTCGAAGACGTGCATTACCGGGTGCTGGCGAAGCTCACCGGCAGCGCGCAAACCGGGATCGAGGCCGTAGACGGGGAAATCGTGCTCGTGGCGCACAGTCTGTCCCCTTCGGATACCGCGGAAATAGACCGGGAATCGGTCTGCGGCTTCATCACCGATGCCGGTGGCCAGACGTCGCACACGGCGATCGTCGCCCGCGGTCTGGCCGTGCCGGCGGTGGTGGGGACCCACATCGCCACCCAGGCCATATCGGACGGCATGATGATCATCATCGACGGCAACAGCGGGATGGTCCATCTCGATCCGGATGCCGACACGATCGGGCGGTACAGGGAAACGAAGTCCCAGTTGTCGGTGCTGGAACATGAGTTGCAGGAACTCCACGACCTGCCCGCGGAGACGCGGGACGGAAGGCGCATCGAGCTGTCGGCCAATATCGAACTGCCGGCTGAACTGGAAGACGTCCTGAACCACGGTGCCGACGGCATCGGCCTTTACCGTACCGAATTCCTCTACCTGGTAGGCAACGAATTGCCTTCCGAAGAGGAACAGGCCCGGACGTATCAGCGCATCGCGAGGCGCATGGCGCCGAATCACGTGATCATACGTACGGTGGACCTCGGGGCGGACAAAATGCCGAAGCAGATGCCGGACGAAGCCAATCCCGCCCTGGGCCAGCGGGGCATCCGGCTCTGTCTTGACCGGCCGGAAATGTTCAAGGTACAGTTGCGCGCCATTCTGAGGGCCGGTGTTGAGGGCAATGTGAGTATCATGTTCCCCATGATATCGGGAGTGCAGGAACTCCGGAGAGCGAAGGCGCTTTTTGAAGAGGCGCGGAATGAACTGCTGGAGGACGGAGTGCCTGTCGACCCGTCGATGTCGATCGGCATCATGGTCGAAATCCCTTCGGCCGCACTGACGGCTCACGACCTGGCAAAGGAAGTGGACTTCTTCAGCATCGGCACGAACGACCTGATCCAGTATACCGTTGCGGCCGACCGGGGCAATCCGAGCATCGCCTCCCTGTACAATCCGTGCCACCCGGCCGTGCTCCGCCTGGTCGCGTCGGTGATCGACGCCGCGCACGACAACGATATCTGGGTGGGCGTGTGCGGCGCCATGGCCGCCCATCCCCTGGCGGCCTGCATACTGCTCGGTCTCGGCGTAGACGAGCTCAGCATGAGCCCTATCGACATCCCCGAGATCAAGAGCCTGATCCGATCGGCGGACTACCAGGAGCTAAAGACCATTACCCGGGAGGCGCTGGACCTGTCCACGTCGGAAGAGATCATGCGTTTCATGAAACCCCACCAGCCGAAGACCGAGCTGGACGTATCGGACATGCTGCGCATCTGACGGTCAGCATGGCCCGCCTGGTCAGGGCGGCCAGCCTGGTCCGCCTGGTCCGCCTGGTCAGCCTGGCCAGCCTGGTTGGCGCGGCCGGCCCGGCCGGAATGCCGCCACGGGGAAATCTAAGCACGTCGGGCGCCGACAAGGGAAGAAGAGAGACGAACTATGGGTTTTACTAAGGCGGAAACCGCGCAATTCGATCATCGGGGATACCTGGTCAAAACCGGGGTGCTCTCCGAAGCCGCGCTGCGGCCGTTGATACTCGCCCTGAGCGACATCGTGGACACAGGCGCGCGCCGTTTGCACGGCGAAGGGAGACTGGCCAGTCCCTACGCGGGAGAAGGTTTCGAGACCCGTCTGGCGCGTATCTACAAGGAGTCCGAAGAAGCCGGCGAGGCCGTCCTGGGGATGATCATGGGCCGGGGCGGTGGTCAGTTCAACGGCGAGGCCATGCTGGAGTTGTTGCGGAATCCGGACCTGGTAGACTGTGTTTCAGACCTGATCGGACCGGACATTGTGGGCGCCTCCGCCTATCGTATCCGCCCGAAGCTTCCGGGACATGCGCGGACGGAAGTGCCCTGGCACCAGGACTCCGGGTATTTTCTTCCCCACTGCGACCGCCACCTGATCGTGACCTGCTGGATCCCACTGGTCGACACGACGGTGGAAAACGGCTGCCTGTACGTGATTCCCGGGGTCCACAAGGATGGCGTGTTCCGGCATTACACCGGCGGGCACGGCGGCTATCTGGAGATCCCCGGGGACGAATTGCCGGAGAATCAACCCATTCCCCTGGAGATGAAACGGGGCGACGTCCTTTTCATGACCAATCTGACCCCCCACGCCTCCTTCGTGAACCGTTCCGGGATCGTGCGCTGGAGTATCGACCTGAGGTACCAGTCCATGGACGCGCCGAACAACTCGGCGGAGGACCCGGAGACCTACACGCCGGAACGGGACCCGGTCACCATGGCCTGCTATCCGAGCGAAGCCGACTTCGTGATCCGGGATTCGAATCATCCTGAGCGGGAGGTCACGACGCCGGAAGCCTTCAGGGAACTTCGTGATCGATACCACGAGGCGAAGCCCTACAATCCCGGCAGGGGCTGGACCCGTCTCAAGGATCGGAAAGAGGCATGAACCCCAGGATCACCCGGTACATGCGGACGCCCTACAGTGCGCCCAATGGCCTGCAGGTCACCGATGAAGGCCTGTGGGTTGTCGATCAGTTCACCGATCGCATCGCGCTCCTCGCCCTGGAAGCTCCCCACGAGTACGGAGCCAGCAGGATACTGCGCGAACTGCCGACGGAATCCTCCAACACGAGCGGGATGTCTTATGGTGAAGGCGGGCTGTGGCTGGCCGCGAACGGCCCGGGCGAACGGTGGCGATATTCGAGGGAGACCGACGCGCCGCCCGGGAAGGGCGAGATCCTCAAGGTCGATCCGCTTACCGGTGCTACCCTGCTGCGCCGGCCGCTTCCCGCACCCGGCGGCACCCACGGCCTGGACTACGACTTCGTGGAAACCGGCACGATCTGGCTGAGCACGCTCCAGGAGAAGACGCTCACGCAGGTCCGTATCCCGGACTGGTCGGTTAAGCGCGTCATTCCGCTGCCTTACGACGCCGGCCACGGTGTCGTAAGGACCGCTGACGACGCCCTGTGGATGGTATTCAAGGTGGACCGTATCATCGCGAAGATGGACGTCGAGACCGGCGACGTGCGCGACGAAATCCATATCGGCCCGGAACATCCTGAACCGCACGGCCTGGCGCGTTGCGGAGCCGACCTGCTGTACTGCGACGCAATGACGAGCTGGATCGCCCGGATCGAAGGCGTTTTCGACGGATAACGCTTTACGCCCTGCCGCCCTACCCCATGGCGCCCGAGTAGTAGATCTTCTCTCCCAGGTCCGTCCATCCGGAAACCGTGTTCCGGAATGATGTGAAGGACTCATACACCCGTCTGCTGTCTTCGTCCGTTTCGATCAACTGGGCGATGACTTCTTCCGAGTATCCCTTGAGGGTAGTGAGCACTGAATCCGGAAAGCGCCTGAGCTGCACCCCTTCTTCATTGACCAGCTTCTGAAGGTACTCGTTGTTCCGGGCGTCGAATTCGGACAGCACCCAGTGGGTCGAACGGGCTGCCGCGGTCCGGATCACCGTCTGCAGATAGGCCGGCAGTTCCTCGAAAGCGCTCTTGTTGACCATCAGTTCGGTCACGGTGCCCGGCTCATGCCAACCCGGATAGTAGTAGTACTGGGCCGCCCGGTAGAAGCCCATGAGATAATCGTGGTACGGACCGATCCACTCGGTCGCGTCGATGACGCCGCGTT
Organism: Gemmatimonadota bacterium; assembly: GCA_026702745.1. Taxonomy (NCBI): domain Bacteria; kingdom Pseudomonadati; phylum Gemmatimonadota; species Gemmatimonadota bacterium. The sequence continues at coordinate 17,597 of JAPPBT010000073.1, read as the reverse complement.
CGAGGTTGGTGTAGATCTCTCCGACGGGCGACAGTATGGCCGAACCGCCCGCCCGCTTGATCACGTCGCCCCCCAGGCCCGGTATCCGCATCTTCAGTCCCTGGAGGTCGTCGGCGGTGTTGATTTCCTTCCTGAACCAGCCTCCCATCTGGAAGCCGGTATTGCCCGCGGGCATGGGGATCAGATTGAAAGGCGCGTAGATTTCCTCCCATAGTTCCAGCCCGCCGCCGCTGTAGAGCCAGGCGGTGACCTGTTGCGCGTTCATCCCGAAGGGCACCGAAGAGAAGAACTGCGTGGCGGGCGCCTTCCCCGCCCAGTAGTACGCAGCGCCGTGTCCCATTTCCGCCACACCCTGGCTGACTGCTTCGAATCCCTCGAGGGCAGGGATCAACTCGCCGCCCGCATACACCGTGATCTTCATCCTCCCCTCGGACATTTCCTCCACCCATTGGGAAAGGAGTCGCGCACTCTCCTGAAGTATGGGCAGATTCGGTGTCCAGGTGGTGACCATTTTCCACTCATAGGTCCTGTCCGTACGGATGGCGGGGCCGCTGCTCTCCTGCCCGGACCCGCAACCCGCCATCAGTGCGGCCCCACCGGCCAGTCCGGCCGTGGATGCCGTCTTTAGAAACTCGCGTCGCTTTAACTTGTCCATCCTCTTCCTCCATGAATCGGGTTGGTCCCGCGTTTGGTTTACAAAAGTCGTCCTGCGTCATACGGCCCGGTCAGGAGCAGCCCTCCCGGCGGTATGTTACATCGTATCGGCAAACAGGCTGCTCACCGATTCTCCGTTGTGGATCCTTCGAATCGTCTCCGCCAGGAGCGAAGCGACGGAAAGGATGACCATGTGGGGAAGCCGCTTGTCTTCACCGATGGGTACGGTGTTCGTCGTGACGATTTCTTCGATCCGGGAACATTCTCTGAACCGTTCTATGGCCCCGCCGCTGAATACGCCGTGCGTACATACGACAGAGACCCGCTGTACCTTGCGTTCTTCCAGCCGTTGGATCAATTCGAAAATGCTGCCGCCGGTTGCGATCTCATCGTCCATGATAATCGCGTTCTTGCCGGAAACGTCCCCCACGATCATGTCGATTACGACTTTATCGTCCGAGATGCGGCGCTTGTTGCCCGCCGCCACCGGCAGCATCAACTGCCGTGCGAAATGGGCCGCGTACTTTGCGTTGCCCAGGTCCGGAGAAACCACCACCGTATTGCTCAGATCCCGCTGCTGGAAGTGCTGCGCCAGTACCTTGATCGCATTCAGATGATCCACCGGTATACTGAAAAAACCGTGAACCTGCGGTTGGTGCATTTGCAGGGTGAGTATGCGATTGGCGCCGGCCGTTCCCAGCAGATCGGCGACCAGGCGACCGGCGATCGATATGCGGGGAGCATCCTTCTTATCGGATCTCGAGTAGGAGTAATAGGGCAGCACGGCGGTGGTGCGTGCCGCCGACGCCCCGCGGGCGGCATCCAGCATCAACAGCAGTTCAACCAGGTTCTCCTGCACCGGAGGACCCAGCGGTTGGATGATGTAGACGTCGCCTTCCCGGCAGTTCGCATTCAACTGGACCTGGAGGCAGTCGTTGCTGAATCGCGTCAGGGTACTGGCTCTCAGCGGTACGTTCAGATAGTGGCATACCTCTTCCGACAGCGCGGGATGGGAAGAGCCGCTGAAAACCACGATACTGTTCATGTATCCGTCTCTGTACGCGCGACCCGATTCATGCTCAGGGCGGCCTGGAGCGATGCTGCGTGAAGCCACCGTAAATCAAGGAAGACCAGGGCTCCGTGTCAAGTACAATATCCGACCTTTCACGGCGAAATCCCGCCACCTATGGCGAAGCGGCGTTCATGGCGAAGCGGCGATTACGACCAGGTGCCTGGAAGCAGTCAACCTGTCGAGTGTGGGGAGCATCTGTTCCAAGTATAGAATATATGGACCGGCGGGCAACCCTCGTCCGTACTGATCCGTTCCGTTCCAGGTAAAGACATGCCGGCTTGCTACCGTCGCCTGATCGATGAGCGTTTTGAGAAACCGACCCTGGATATCGAAAACCATGGCGTGAAGTATACCGTGGGACGCGGGCAGGTCGACCGTCACCAGGCAGACGTCTTCGTAGTTATCGCCATCGGGGGAGAATGGGTTGTTGCTTATATGTACCGAGATGCCGTCCGGTATGCGGGATACATAGAGTGCGTTCCGCCGGCCCGGCGTACTGCCGTTCGCATCGGCGGAGGGTCCCCAGACCGGTGGATCGAAGTCCGGATTGACCAGTTCCACGGATCGACCCGGAACGGGGTTCGAAGCCTCGTCGTATTCTGCATCGTGGACGGGTGTGCCCATTGCGTCCAGCAGCCAGATCCTTGCACCGCTGTTCCGAAGCCTTTCCCAGCCGCCCGTCGCTTCCACCACGGTTCCGCCGAAACCGGGATGCGTTTCCCGGAACAGGACGGCATCATGGGCGATGACGAGGTATCCCTGGCCTTCGATGGTGAGATCGCCCGGGGAGATGAGGCGCGCACGCTCCACGTGATCCAGCCGCAGCGCACCGCCAGCAAGGTTGACTGTGTCGCTCCCCCTGTTGTGCAACTCAATCCATTCGGTCCCGTTGGGGCCGGGGTTGAACATGATTTCATTGATCACAACGTTTTCCAGCGAGCTTCCGGAGTCGTGAGGCGACATGGGTTCCTCTGGTTCCTCCGGCTGTGCGGGTTCCTCTGGCATCGCCGGCGTCACTGGCGCTTCGGGCTCTTCCGGCTCAGTGGGTTCCGCCGGTTCTTCGAGTTCCTCCGGTTGTGTAGGTTCCTTGGGCTGCGCGGGTTCCTCCGGTAGTGTAGGTTCCTCGGGCCGCGTGGGCTCCTGGGGCTCCTCCGGTTCCTGGGGCTCCTGGGGTTCCTCCGGTTCCTCGGGCTCCCCGGGCTGCTGGGGCTCCTCCGGCACGGGTGTGGGAGGAGGGTCGCTCGCCGTGCTGCTTCGGAACCCCGGAGTGGATCCGTCGGGGTGGGTAGACGGCAATAGATTGGACTCCTCCACGGGAAGGTCGTATCGCGGCCGCTCCCACGAGATACCGTTGCCGCCCGCCGATTCGGTCCATGCGAACTGGTCGATCGTAACATCGTCTCTTTTCAGGAAGACCAGGTCTCCACTGTTCCCGAGTCCATTGCCCAGTGTCCGGTCTCCCTTGATCGTCAGGATCAAAAGACGCGTGGGATCACCCTCAGCCATGATCCGATCGTTATATTCGCCTTCGTAGTCCGGATCGACGACCAGCGCGAAAGCACCCGGCTCCAGCACCGTTCCCGCGAGGCCGGCGTCATGAGGACCGGTGAAGTCTGTAATCGTGTCGTTCACATCCCTCGAATCGCCGAGTAACCAACCTTCGAGATCCACCGGTTCGTTTCCCGCGTTGTATAGTTCGACGAACTCTCCTGTGGATTCCGAATGGGGATCGGCCAATACCTCGGAAATGACGATGCCCGCACCCGCGGCATTCCCCGCGAAACCGAGGCATAGAAAGGCAGTGGCTAGATGGTGCTTTCGAATCATGATAGGGAACTCCTTCTGATGATGGTGATTCGGGTGATAGGACCTTCGATGCCGCCTGTTCAATCAGTCGGAGCCGTATCACGTATCTCGTTTTTGTGTTGACACCAAAGGAAGCCACGGCGTTTAATGCGAGGGGTGAAAACTAGGACCTTGCAAGGGGGAGCGCCGCATGGCGGAACATCTAAAAACCGCGCTTTATGACCGCCACCAGGCGCTGGGTGCGAGGTTGGTGCCTTTCAGCGGATGGGAGATGCCGGTCCAGTACGAGGGGATTCTGGCCGAACACCACGCGGTCCGCATGGCGGCCGGTCTCTTCGACGTTTCCCACATGGGCCGTGTCGAGATATCCGGACCGGACGCCGTTGCCTTTGCCAATCACATCACGGTCAATGACGTCGAGAAGCTAAAGCCCTATCGGTCCCAGTATACCCTGGCCTGCCGGGCCGACGGCGGCGTTATCGATGACTTCCTGGTATACCGCCTGCCGGACCGGTTGCTGGTCGTTCCCAACGCGGGTAACCGGGAAAAGGACCTGGACTGGTTCCGCCGCCATGCCGTCGCGTACGACGTCGAAATCCGGGACCTGAGCAGCGAGAGCGTGCTCATCGCGCTACAGGGGCCCTTGAGCGAGCAGATACTCGATCCGCTGGCGGAAGTCGGGCTGGATTCTCTCAGGTTTCAGGATTTTGTCGAAACCCGTGTCGGTGGCATCGATGCACGGGTATTTCGAACCGGATACACGGGCGAGGACGGCTTCGAGATCTGGTATCCGACGGAGCATGCGGGCACCTTATGGGACCTGCTGCTGGAATCCGGTGCTTCTAGGGGCTTGAAACCGTGCGGACTCGGGGCTAGAGATACCCTGCGCCTGGAAGCCGGACTCGCGCTCTACGGGCACGAGATCGACGAATCGATCAATCCGATCGAAGCCGGCCTGGGGTGGACGGTCAAGCTGAAGAAACCGGATTTCATCGGCCGGAACGCCCTGCAGGCGGTTCGGCGTGATGGCGTGGAACGGAAGCTGGTCGGACTGAAGTTGCTCGAACGGGGGATACCCCGGCAGGGCTATGAGATCCTTCACGACCAGGTCCCGGTCGGCCGGGTCGTCAGCGGTGCTATTTCGCCCACGCTGGGCCATGGTATCGGCACGGGTTTCGTGCCCGTTGAGTTGGCGGAACGCGGGACGGGTCTGGCCATTGGCATCCGTGGCAGGCACATCGCCGCCGAAGTGGTGAAACTGCCATTTTATGCCGGTAGCAGAAAATAGGCCGGTTGTCCTGATCAGGCTATGCGTTCTCCCGAATAAACGCCCTTACCTCATCCGCCCCGGGCATGCCCTCCGACGCGCCGGGCGTTCCGATCTTGATGGCTGCAGCAGCATTGGCGAAAGCCGCCATTTCTTCCAGACTCTCCTTCAATAGAAAACTGTAAAGCAGTCCGCTGGCGAAAGCGTCTCCGGCGCCGACCATGGACCCGGTTCCGGAGGGGTAGGCAGGCTGCTCAATCATGCGGTCTCCGGCGGCCAACAGGCTGCCGCGGCCACCCAGCGTAACGGCCACAATCCCAATGCCCGCATCAAGCAGCTTGCCTGCGGCGTCCCGGAGTGATTTTCGGCCGGTGATCTGTTCTGCTTCCAAATCGTTTGAAATGATGAGGTCCGTGTGCTTCAAGGCCTCGTGCACGTGGGATTCCAACGCGGGATTCAGCCAGTACTTGCCCGGGCCAAAGGCGACCGTACAGTTGCTCTCGCGCGCGACGGCCATCGCGTCGAGCATGTTCCGACAGGTCGATTCGTCTTCGGTCAGAACATGACCGGTAAGGTAGAGGATGCGTGCCGTCCGGACAAAATCGCGGGCCAGGCAGTGGGCCGGTATGGTCCTTGGGCCCGGACACACATAGAATTCATATTCGCCGTCGGGCGTCTCGAACATGCAGGCCAGGGAAGTCGGCTGTCCTGCCATGACGTGGAGATGCGATACATCCACGCCGCCGGACCGCATGCGATCCGCGAACTGAACGCCCGGCGCGTCGTCGCCGACTGCGCCGACGAAGCCCGCGCGACCGCCCAACCGGGCAACACCCAGCGCCACGTTGGCTGCCGCGCCACCCGGTCCGACATGACTCGCATCGCCGACGACGCCGGTTCCCCGAACGTCGCCCGTGCGCCGATCGGGATGGCGTGGCACCCGCATCCAGACGTCGAGGTTGGCGTCCCCAACGGACAGTACGTCGAGTGCACGTTTCATGGCATCACCTGGAGACCGGGCCGTTCAACCGGATCCGAAACCGGATGTGTCCGCATGTATGGGCCCATATCCATGCCGACCTGCCGCCTGTTCCGATCCTCGGGTTCACGGCTGGAGATCCGAACTGTGCACGGTGGGACACCAGTGCTTCTCGATGAAAGAAACCACCAGGCGGGTGCCTTCATCATGACTTACATAGGGAGGCATGGCGGGATTGTACATGGCGTCTGTGAGATCGCGGACCAGCGCCACGGGAACGCCCCAGCGGACCATCTGCTTAATGCCGAAGGTCCGGTGCAGGATGCACATGTTGGTATGCACCCCCATCATCAGCATGTTGCGGATTCCGTAATGCCGGAAACAGGCGTAGATCCGTGCGCCGCTGTCGGACATCAGGTCGCTTTCCTGGTCTATGGTGATGTCCGGATGCTGCCGGGACCAGGCGCGGAAGGTCTCCGTTTCACCCGTATCCGCGCCTTCGTCGGAGGCATCCACGGGAAGCGGCGGGTCCGGGAGATCGAGGTCGGGTGGTGTATCCACGGTCGGCACGGACTCGGCTCTTTTCCGTGCGGGCGTATCCCGGTAGTAATCAAGGGTATCGGATGGGGCGTGCACGATCAGGACGCCGCGGGACCGGCAGGCGGCCGTGACCTCGTTCATCTGCGGTGTCAGCGCATTCAGTCGCTCGACCGCGCCGCGGCACCAGTGGGAATCCCACACGTCGCAGAGTACGAGCGCTGTGCGTTCCGGCTCCCAGCGAGCTTCCGTCGTGATCGTATTCCACGCGGCAAAGCCGTTGTCACGCACCAGCTGCTGGCGACGCAGCTTCAGATCAAGCCGGATATCTGTCATGTCAGCATTCCTTTCTCAAAGAAAATCCAGGTCGGCGCCCAGGTGGGCGGGCAGGACGTGTTCGGCGTACAACCGGCGCCAGCCCCGTTCGGGCGTTGGGGGAGGGACATGACCGGCCTTCCGACGGGCCAGCTCTTCCGCCGGCACGCAGAGATCGAGTCGCCGGTCTTCCACGTCGAGTTCGATCAGGTCGCCGTCCCGGACGAGGGCTAAAGGACCGCCGACCGCAGCCTCGGGGCAACAGTGCAGCACGACTGTACCGTAGGCCGTGCCGCTCATTCGCGCATCGGAAACACGCACCATGTCCGTGACCCCTTTTCGAGCCAGGTAGGCCGGAATGGGCAGCGACCCGGCTTCGGGCATGCCCATGGCCACGGGACCGGCGTTCCGCAGTACGAGTACGTGATCGGGAGTCAGCCCCAGTTTCGGGTCGTCGATGCGCGCGGCCACGTCGTCGGGGGATTCGAACACGGCAGCCGGGCCCCGGTGGCGCTGGCGGTCTAGCGCGGCAGCGGCCCGTTTGATCAAGGCCCCGTCGGGCGCCAGGCTGCCGCGCAGAACGACCAGGGCGCCGGCCGGACCGACGGGTGCTTCCAGGGTGCCTATGGTATCCTGCCAGTCGGCCGGTGGGGGCGTGTCCTCCAGGATCTTTCCGAGCGAAGCGCCGTTCACGTTCATGGCATCGAGATCCAGTTTGGATACCAGGGCTTTCCACAATACGGGAAGGCCGCCGGCCTTGTGGAAGTCCTCCATGTATCCCGTGCCCACGGGCTTGCAGTTCACCAGCACGGGCGTATTCCTCGCCGCCTCGTGGAGGTCTTCCAGTGTAAGGGGGACGCCGGCGCGTCGGGCAATGGCGATGAGGTGGATCACGGCGTTGGTGGACCCGCCCAGCGCCGCGAGCACGACCGACGCGTTGCGGAATGACGCCTGGGTGAGGTATTTGCTCGGACCCGTGCCGCACCGGGCCAGTTCCACGACGCGCCGGCCCGTCTTCACCGCCTGCCGGAGACGGTCGCCCGATCCGGAGAGCGGCGTGGCGCCGCCGGGCAGCATCAAACCCAGCGTCGCCGTGAGGCAGGCCATGGTGGAGGCGGTTCCCATGACCATGCACGTACCGCCCGTGGGGCACAGGGACTGTTCGATTTCGCCGATTTCCTCCCCGTCGATTTCGCCCGCCCGGTGCCGGAGCCAGTACCGCCGGCAATCCGTGCAGGCGCCGAGCCGTTCGCCCTGCCAGCTTCCCGTGCGCATGGCGCCGGTCACCAGCGAGATCGCCGGCAGGCCGGCCGAAACAGCGGCCATCAACTGGGCCGGCACGGTCTTGTCGCAACCCCCGAGCAGCACGACGCCGTCCATCGGCTGCGACTGGATCATTTCCTCCGTGCCCATGGCCATCAGATTGCGAAAGAGCATGGACGTGGGCGAAAGCAGCGTTTCGGCCAGCGAGATGGTGGGGAAGACCAGGGCGAGACCTCCGGCCTGGGTGATCCCGCGCCGGACGCCTTCCACAAGGGCCGGCATATCCCGGTGACAGGTGTTGTAGTCCGATGACGTGTCCGCGACGCCGATGATTGGGCGGTTGAGGTCTTCGCCGTCATAGCCCGCGGAAGACAGGAACGCCCGCCGCAGATAGCGGCTGAACTCCGTGTCGCCGTATCGGGTCAGGTTCCGGTCGATGCCCTTCAGGCCAGTATCTGCCATGGTTGATCCAGGTGACGCATCCGCTCCGGCGTCGCCGTCTTGCGCATCAGTTCCCACTTGAGTTCGCTGCGATCGGCCGGAAGCCTGCGCCGGAGAAAGGCGAGTTCGGCCTCCGAGCGGCAGGACGAACAGGCCAGGATGTTCAGCATGCGGCGGCGGTTTCCTCCGCCCAGGGCATTGTGCAGGGTCATCTGGTTGAACACGATGACGTCGCCGGGCCGGTTATGCGGAGCGACGCAGGGGACCTCCTCCATGCCGATCCCCCAAAGCGCATGGGTATCGAGATTGCCCTGCCATCCCTGCCGGTGGGAACCCGGCACGAATCTGAGCGCGCCGGTCTCAGGGGTCAGGGGATCGAGATACATCGCCCATTTGACCTGGCGCACCGGGTCACCGTGGCAGTCCGGATGCCACATGCCGTCCCCTACGTACAACTCGCCGCCGCTGCCCAGGTAGTTATAGTCCTCCCCCAACAGGCCCGACAGTAACGCGTCGACACCAGGGTGGTCGAGCAACGTACAGAGTCGTGCGCTGTGTTCGATGAAGCGCCCCACGCTCGACCGGACGGTTCCGTCGTGCACGATGCCGGCCTCACGGAACACCTGCTCGAATTCCTCGGAGATCCAGGGAATCTCCTCGCGCAGGAGTCCCGGAAGGACGAGGTACCCGAAATCGTCGAAAAACCGTATTTGTCCGACGCTCAGCGTCATTTAGCGGATCTCCCGTCCAGTTCGATTTCGAGCCGCCTGCCGAAGCACTCTTCAAAGAGCTGCACGCGGTTTCTTGCTTCAGACAACTCGACGGTGACGTCCCGGCCGTCCTTCGGAACGACCTCCATGCGCACCTTCCTGCCCCCGGTCTCCAGCTTGATGTCCTCGACGATCTGCGACCGGCTGCGGTCCAGGTATTCGGACAGCCTGAGCAGCGATGACAGCCGGTACACCATGGTCCGTTCTTCCTTCTTCAAAAGGGTCTGGTACCGGGAGAAGCTCGGCTTGCCGCGCCGGTGATTGAGGCAGAGCCATGCGATGATCACGATTTCCCGGTGGTCGAATCCGGGCAGGCCGGCGTTCAGGATGATATAGGCCGAGTGCTTGTGATGGTCGTAATAATCGATCACCGTGCCGATGTCGTGCAGCATGGCCGCGGCCCACAGGTACTCCCGTTCGTATTCGCCGTAACCGTGTATTCCCCGGAGCTGATCGAACATGGAGAGCGACAAACGGGCGACGTGACCGGTGTGGGCACCCTCGTAACCGTACAGCCGCGCCAGGTTCAGGATCGTGAACCGGCGCAATCGGCCGATACTGTCCGGTTTTGACGAGAACTTGAACGCCTCTTCGAAGAACAGCCCCTCACGCAGGCCCTGGCCGCTCACGGTCAGTTTCCGCGCGCCGGTCTTCCGCATCACACCGGCCACGATCATGGCGCCCGCCAGGATGATATCCTCTCTTTCCTTCTGCAACCCGGGGATCCGCCGAGACCGTTCGGTGACGGGGATGGACGCGATGCGATCTATCAGTTTTTCCAGCCGTCGCCGTTTCAGTTCGTAACCGTGAACGAGCCCGAGGGGGTACTTGCGTTCCATCCGGTCGATGCGGACCAGGGCGCGGACGACGCCCCCTACGCCGGCGATCCGTGCCGTTCCCCGGGTCTTCAGCCATCCGATGTCATCCAGCGCCTGGTCGATGTCCGCGTCGAGTCGCTTAGTCTGTCCCGTGGTAACCTCCAGCCCGGGAAAGTAGGTCTCCGTGGTCCTGACCGTACCGAAGGGCGTGGTCGCCCCTTTCGCGAACCCGCCGTCCCGGATCAACCCGATTTCCGCGCTGCCGCCGCCGACGTCCAGGATGATTCCGTCGAACAGGCCCAGGCTGTTGATCACGCCCACGGTGCTGTAAAACGCCTCTTCTTCGCCGCTGATCAGCCGGAAGTTCAGACCGGTGCCGCGGGCGATCTCCTCGAGGAAAATGGCGCCGTTCCCAGCGTCCCGCACCGCCGCGGTGGCCACGGGCAGTATGTGGTCTATCCCCTGCGCGTCACAGAACGACTTGAACATGCGGACGGCGTCCAGCGCTCGGGACCGCGCCGCGGCGCGAAGCCGCCTGCCTCCGGCGATGCCTTCACCCAGGCGGACCCGCCTGCTGACTTCGTCGGTGATCTTGAAGACCCGGTCCCGCGTGAACTGGGCGATCATGAGCCGGGCCGTGTTGGAACCCAGGTCGATAATGGCGACCCGTCGATCGAGCGGCGCGAAGGAATACAAGAAGGCCTCAGGCGACGAAGCTCGTAAGGGGCTGACCGGCGAGTCCCGCCTTAAGGTTCTCGACCGTCCTCCGAGCCATCGCGTCGCGTGTGCGCGTGGTCGCGCTGCCCAGATGCGGCGCGATCACCAGGTTGTCCAGTTCAAGCAGGGGGTGATCCCGCGGCAGGGGCTCCGGTTCGGTGACGTCCAAAGCGGCCGCGGCGATCCAGCCGTTACTCAGGGCATGGTGGAGGGCGTCATGATCCACTACGGCGCCCCGGGCCAGATTGATCAGGATGGCGGTCTTTTTCATTCGCCGCAACGCGGCTCTGTTGATCAGTTCCCGCGTCTCCTCTGTGAGCGGGCAGTTCAACGTCACGAAATCCGAGATCTCGAGTAGCGCCTCCAGCGAGACATACCGGGCACGATAGAGGTGGTCATCCGGGTCAGGCTTCCGGTTGTGATAGACGATCTCCATGTCGAACCCGCCCGCCCGCCGGGCGACTTGCTTCCCGATGCTTCCCATGCCGATGATGCCGATGGTGCTCCCATGCACTTCGTGTCCGTGAAGAATGCTGGGGTCGTAATGAGTGAACCCGGGGCTCCGGGCGAACCGGTCGCCCACGACGACGCGCCGTGCCGCCGCCATCAGGAGGGTAAAGGTCATGTCCGCCGTAGCGCCGTCGAGCATGTGGGGCGTATTTCCCACCGGAATCCCGCGCTTGCGGGCCGCTTCCGTGTCGATATGATCGACGCCTACTCCGAAATTGCTGATGACCTTCAGGTTCGGCATGCGGTCCATCACCTCCCCGTCCGTGGGGGGATGGCCATAGGTGAGATAGGCGTCGACGAGGCGCCACCTTGGGTCTCCATCGGCCAGGTCGTCGAGCATATGAAACAGGTACCCGTCATCGACGAGTTTCATTACCGAGTCCGGCAGGGGTACGTCCAGCAAAATGTGAATGGCCATGGAGGTACCTGTTTGTGCGAAACCGGCACTCGCCGGGAGTCCGGATCGGACGGAAAGGTTAAATGACGCCCGATTCTTCGATTGTGAGGGTGCCGGCATCCCCGTCAATCGAGGCCCGCACACCGAGGGGCAGCGTCGCCTTGTACGTGCCGTGGCCAATGCCCAGACCGTAGATTACCGGGATTCCGAGGGGTTGCAGCCGGTCGATGAACACTTCCTCGATACTGAAACTGCCGTAGGGGAACGCGGGGTTGTGCGGCGCGCTGCCACACCCGGCGCATTCGCCGATCACGATGCCGGAGACCCGGTTCAGCCGGTCCGCCTGCAGCAGTTGCGTGAGCATCCGGTCGATGCGGTGGGGCTCTTCGCCCACATCCTCGAAGAACAGGACGGCGCCCTCGTAGTCGAATTCATAGGGAGTTCCCACGGCGGCCGAGAGCAGCGAAAGCGTACCCCCGATCAGCGGGCCGCTGGCCCGGCCGCCGCACAGGGTCTGCACCGGCGGCATGTCTTCGGGGTGCGGAATCTCACCGACGGGATCGGTTCCGGCAATCGCCTTCACAAAGGCATCCCGGTTAAAGGGTTGAAAAACGGGGCTCATGTCGGAAGAGACCATGGGGCCCCAGAAGGTGACCAGTCCCGTATGCTGTTGTATCGCCCCGTGGAGGGCCGTGATGTCGCTGTAGCCGACAAAGACCTTCGGATGGGTGCGGATAACGTCGAAATCCAGGTGGGGCAGCATGCGGACGGAACCGTACCCCCCGCGAAGACAAACGATTGCCTGGATTTCCGGGTCGGCGAACATGGCCTGGAGGTCGTCCATGCGGTCGGCGTCCCTGCCGGCCAGGAATCCGTGACGGTCCGCCAGGTGTGGGGCGGTCACCGTGCGGTATCCAAGGGCTTCTATCGACCGGCGGCCGTTCTTCAGGGCGCTCGGCAGGGCGGAGCGGCTGGCCGGTGCGACGATCCCGACAGTATCGCCCGGTTTCAATGCCGGCGGTTTCAAAATATCCATGCTACATGAATATAGATTCGCGGGTATCGCCGTCAACTTCTTTGCCCGCCGATTTTCGCGCGGACGAATTCTGTTGTCAACCCGGTGTCCATCCGTATTTTTGGAGCGGATAGTTTGAATATACCGGCCTGGATTGTGTATACATTCCTGATGTGCGTTCGAACCTGAAAACTGCCGGGATTCCGGAGTCTGGATACCATGACGAAGACGCGCTATTCCCGCCGGTCGTTTATCGCCAGCACGGCACAGGCGACCGGGGGTGTGATCACCCTCGGCGTGCTGTCCCGTACCGGCGCGCTGGACGCCCAGGAAGCACCACCCTTCGAACACGAATGGCGGCACCTGGACGCGCACAAGGGACGTACCGTCGACGCGCTGACCCGTATGATCATGCCGTCCGACGACAACGGTCCGGGTGCGGCGGAAGCCCGGGTAGTCGTCTATATCGACCGGGCGCTGGGCGCACACAGGGCCGAATACAGGGAGACGTATGAATCGGGCCTGGCCGCTTTCGATCAGTACTGCCTGAATGCGCACGAAGCACCTTTCCTGGACCTGGACGCAAGGACACAACGTCGGGCGCTGATGGGCATGGACCGCCCGAGGTCTCCCGGGACCTGGCCGGAGGACGCCCCCATGGGCGCCCGGGACTTCCTGCGCACGGTGGTTACCCATACCATGGAAGGCATGTTCAGCGATCCGTCGTATGGCGGCAACTACCGCGAGACCGGCTGGAAGCTGATCCGGTTTCCGGGCCGGGCGCCCTTTGGCTACGATCCCCCTTTCAGCGAATTCGACATGACCATTCCCGAAACCGAATATCCCGAATGGAAACCCTACGACGGTCCCATGAAGAGCCGGATCATCGGCGAGGAGTAGCTCCTAAGCCTCCATGTCCCTACCCAATCCAAACATACGACGGCCGGACGTGATCATCATCGGTACCGGTGCCGCGGGCGCGGTCCTGGCGAAGGAATTGAGCACGAAGGGACTGCGCGTGGTCGCCATGGAAATGGGATCTTTTCTTAAGACCCGCCATTTCGACCAGGACGAGCTTCAGGCGATGCATCCCGCCAGCAACAATCCTGACCATCCCAACATCTACCGCCACGACCAGCCCAATACGTACCGGCAGTCGGCGGATGAGCAGGCCGCCGAGGATCACGGGATCCACATGCAGAGCACGGTCGGCGGCAGCACGCTCCACTACACGGGCATTTCATGGCGGCTTCACGAGAACGATTTCAAGGAGCGAAGCCTCTACGGCGACCTGGACGGCGCCGACGTGCAGGACTGGCCCATTGACTACTGGGACCTGGAGCACTACTACGAGAAGGCCGAATACGAGGTGGGCATATCGGGTCTGGCCGGCGCCAATCCATTCGATCCGCCGCGCCGCCGGCCCTATCCCATGCCACCCGTTCCGCGGACCAGTTCGGGCGCCCTGGCCGACCTGGCCGCCCGGAAACTCGGCTGGCATTCCTATCCGGCGCCCCTGGCCATCAACTCGCGGGAATACGGCGGCCGGTCGCCGGTCATGAACTGCGGGTTCTGCGAAAGCTACGTCTGTACCATCCAGGCACGGTCCAGCATGCTGGTCACCATGATTCCGCAAGCGCTGCGGACGGGCAACTGCCAGATCCGTGCCGATGCCTGCGTGCGGGAGATCGTGGTCGATGAAGACGGCAGGGCGGAAGGGGTCATCTACCTAGACAAGGACCTGCGCGAGCACCGGCTGGAGGCCCGCGCGGTGATCGTGTGCTGCAACGGCGTCCATACTCCGCGCCTGCTGCTCATGTCGAAGTCCAATCTCTTTCCGGACGGCCTGGCCAACAGCAGCGGCAAGGTAGGCAAGCACCTGATGTTCAACTACTACCAGTCCGCCCGGGGCTTCTTCGAGAAGGACCTGAACGAGTACAAGGGCGTCATGGACTCCCGGATCATCCAGGATTTCTACGACCCGGACCCGGACAAGTACGGTTTCTTCGGCGGGGGCGTAGTCGAACCTCGGGGCGACGGCGAGACCATTTCCTTCGCCAACCTGAACATGCCGCGGTTGCGCAGGTGGGGCGCCCGGCGCAAGAAGTGGATCATGGACAATTACACCCGGTACATGGTCGCCCTCACCAGCATGCAGTCCATGTCTCAGGAATCCAATACGATCGACCTCGACCCCGACGTGAAGGACAAGTGGGGCCTTCCCGTCCCGCGCGTGACCTACAACGTGCATCCCAACGAACATAAACTCGGGGACTTCTTCCGTGAACGCGCCCGGGAACTGCTCGATGCCGCCGGCGCCCACGGGGTCGTGGCCTCGCCGAACTTCGTCCCCCGCGGCGACGCCCATCTCATGGGCACCTGCCGTATGGGCAACGATCCGGCGACGTCGGTGGTCAACAAGTTCAACCAGGCCCACGACGTGGACAACCTGTTCATCGTGGACGGATCGTCTTTCGTCACCAGCGGCAAGAGCAACCCGACGCTGACGATTCAGGCGCTGGCCTTCCGCTGCGCGGACTACATCGTCACCCAGATGGCCAGGCTGAATATCAGGTAGCAGGTTCGAGCTTCAGAACGTGTATTGGTCACTTTTAACTGTGGAGGCATGATCATGGGTTTCGCGAGTGCACTTAAAAACGGCTTTACGCGGCGGCGGTTCATGAAGGGCGCCTTGCTTGGCGCCGGCGCCGTGGCCACCGGCTCTGCGTGGGACATCGCGCAGGCGATGGCGACCGGGAAGAAGGCCGGCGACGTCCGCGGATACGGCGTCGAGCCGGGCCGGGTCAATATCGGTTCCAATGAGAATCCCCTCGGCGCATCCCCGCGCGCGGTCGCGGCCATCGCCGAGAACCTGCACAAGATCAACCGGTACGATTTCGGTGTGGACCTGCCCGTCCGCCTCAACAAGATGCACGATGTCCCGGGCGTCGAGGGTTTCGAACTGAGTTTTGAAGACATGCGGTCGTTCATGCGTTTTCGTGAGTTGAACCGAGTCATGGTCACGCCGGGTTCCGGTCCCATTCTTCAAGCGCTCGCCGTCATCGCCGCGGGCAACGGCGGAGAATGCATCGAGGCGGTACCGGGATACGGATCGGTCGCCCGGGGCTTTCAGAGTTTTCAGATGATGGGGAAGGACGTCAGTGTCGTCCGCGTGCCGACTACGGGTGATTTCGTACATGATCTCGGCGCCATGAAAGCGGCCATCACCCCGAAAACGTCCCTGATCGTCGTCACCAATCCCAACAATCCCACCGGAACGATCGTGCCCTACGACGAACTGGTGTCGCTGGTGGATGCGGCGCCCGAGCAGGCCATCGTGCTCATCGACGAAGCCTATATTCACTTCGTTCGCGACCCGAACTACCAGGATGCCGTCAAACTCGCCCTGGAGCGGGAAAACGTGGTGGTCGCCCGTACCTTTTCCAAGATCTACGGCCTGGCCGGCATGCGCATCGGTTACGCCGTCGGCGGCCAGCGCATGATGGATATGCTGATGGCGCACATGGGATTCTTCGGCGGGGGTTTGAGCACGCTGGGCATGCACGCGGCGCTTGCGGCCATTGACGACGATGAATTCGTCGACCGTACACTGTCGGTCGTGAACGACGGCAAGGACTACCTGTCCGCCGAGTTCGACCGTCTGGGACTGGAATACACGCCGAGTCACGGTAACTACATGATCGTGAACGTCGGGCGCGACAGCCGCCGGATGTCCGGCGCACTGTTCAGGCGCGGCGTCATGGTTCGGAGCGGTTCCGGATACCGTACCCGGGAAATCGATCTCCTCGGCAACCACCTGCGGGTAACCATCGGCAAGCCCGATGAACTCGAGGTCTTCGTGAATGAACTCGAGGATATCCTGGGAGGCTCGAGCCAGGGTTAGATAGGCGATCGGTATCGAAGCAAGCAGGACCAGGCCCCCGGTGGTACTAACTGCCGGGGGCTTTGCCTGTTTGTGTGCCGCCGGAAATGGAACATCATCAAGTACAAGAGCGAGTCATACCGAACGCCACGTCGACCAGCGGAGAGCGAGAACATGGTTTCGAACGATCGGGAAAACGAACGGGCAGACCGGGAATCCGATTCAGGGAGACGTACATCCCATTTCGTGCGGGAAGCGCTGTTCCATCGCAAATACGCCATCGTTGCGGTGGTTGCCCTGATGCTCGCGGGGTCGGCCGTCATGCTGATCCAGCCTTTGTTCTTCAAGATGCTCTTCGACACGGCGATTCCGGAGTCAGATACGACGCTGGCGTGGAGACTGCTGGCGGCCATGGTCGCCACGCCCCTGGTGGCGATCGGTTTCACCTACTTCCAGGGACATCTGCGGGTCCGCATCGGAGCATGGGTAACCCTCGCCCTGCGCAAGGAGGTCCTTGCCCATCTGTTGCATGTCAGGCTGGACGCCCTGGACAGAATTCCCAGGGGGAACATCGTTTTTCGCGTGACGAGAGATACCGGCCGGATTGGCGAGCTCTATATCGCGCAGGAACTGCTCCCAGTCTTTTCAAGTTCGATCATGCTGGCGGGAACGCTGGCCATGGTATTCCTGCTGAATGTCGAACTCGCGGTGATTTTCTGTGTCGCCCTGCCATCGACGTATCTCGCCACGCGATTTCTGTCCAGGTACTCGAAAGAGATGGACCGTCAATCGAACGAACAGAGCAAAGCCGCTGAGAGTTTTCTCTACGAGATGGTCAGCGCGTTTCGAACGATACGCCTGTTTAACGGGGAGGCCCATGCAAGGCGGAAAAGCGGAGGGCTATTTGAAAGACACACCCGGCTCAAGATGCGGGGATCGGCTCTCCACGATCTGGTGCTCAATTTTCCAAACGAAATCATCAACGGATTGGTCCTGGGCGCCCTTCTCGGTTATGGCGCTTTCCAGGCTATTGACGGGGATATCACTATAGGCAGCCTCGTGGCCGTCATGGCCTACACGCCGCGAGCCTCAGCCGCGTTGCGGTCTGTGCTCATGACCTATACCGGTACGAAGCTCATCGACGTTCGGCCAG
>JAPPBT010000072.1 GCA_026702745.1 Gemmatimonadota bacterium | reverse complement strand
GAGGCGGGACTAAGCTTCCTCGGACTGGGCATCAACCCGCCCACGCCGAGCTGGGGACAGATGGTCAGCAGCCATCTGCCCAACGTGATCTACTACTGGCACCTCGCCCTCTTTCCGGTATTCATGATCGCCCTTGTCATGCTTGGATTCTCGCTCATCGGCGACGGCCTGCGCGACGCCCTCGACCCGCGGATGAACGAGTAGGGCTGCCCGCCCCATGGCAGGTGCATCATGCGAAACAAGACCGGCTTTTCGATACCAAGGCGTTCGAGCTTACTGATCCTCGTCGCGGGTTTGGCCTGGTCGGCCTACGGCCTGATCGATACGCTCCTCGCCGACACCGAACCGCGCTACGTCAATTCCATCGGCGTACCGCTCCCCGGGGACGCCCTTCCTCCCGGACAGCAGGTTATTCGCGTCTTCTCCGAGTCACGGCCCTATAACGAGTGGTTCCGGACGGTTTACAAGGGCGCCGCGGGGAAATACATCATCGCCGAACCCCTGACGCGCACCAACCGGAATTTCGAGTTGCGGGGCGGCGCGGCGGAACGATGGGAGGTGTCGGATGACGGCCTGGACTGGACCTTCCACCTGCGGCCGGGGCTGCAGTGGAGCGACGGCCGGCCGCTTACGGCACACGACTACGTCTTCTCCCTGCGCCGCGGCGCAGATCCGGAAAACGCCTACGACTTCGGGTGGTACTACCAGCCGATCCGGAACTGGCAGGCCGTCGTCGCCCGCACGGTGCCGGTGGACTCCCTGGGTGTCTGGGCTTCCGACGATCTGACCCTCCACATCGCGACCGAAGAGACCACGCCCCACCTGCCTCTGCTGTTGACCTACTCGTGGGTATCGCCCGAACATTCGGTGCGCAAGTATGGCGACACGTGGTCCACCCGGCCGGAGACCTGCGTGTCTTCCGGCCCCTTCGTCATGGTGGAATGGACAAAGGGCGAGCGGATGGTCTACGAGGCCAATCCCATGTACCGCGGGGTCGACAAGCCCTATCTGGAAAGGTTGATCTACAAGATGTTCAACCTGACCACGCCGCCTCCGAGGATACCGGCATACGAGGCCGGAGAGATCGATTTCACCGAGGTGGAGAACCAGGCGGAACTTGCCCGCCTCCTTTCCGATGACGCAATAAGCGACCAGGTCCATACCTGGCCCAATTTCTGGACCCACTACCTGTTTTTCGACGCGACGCAGCCACCGTTCAACGACCGGCGGGTCCGGCTCGCGCTGAGTCTCGCTATCGACCGGGACGCCATATGCCGTTCCGCGCTGAAAGGCTTCGCCATACCCGGCTACGCCATGCTGCCGCCCGGATTTCCGGCATACTCCGACGGTGCTTATGCGGAAAGCCAGGGCTATGACCCGGAACGCGCCCGGAAGCTGCTGTCGGAGGCAGGGTATCCCGATGGCCGCGGCATTCCCGAACTGGACATGTGGCTGCGGAACGAGATCGTCATGCACCGGGACGCGGCAGAGGGGATCCAGGCGATGCTGCAGCGGAACCTGAATATAGAGGTCGAAGTACGCAACGTGGAGAACAAGGTCTTCATGGACGGCCTGAACAACCACACCCTGGCCTTCGGAATGGTACCCTACGAATTCGATTTCGTGGATCCCAGCAATCTCCTGGGACTTTGGCGGTCGAATGGGCGGCACAACTGGAACAACGCCGCTTTCGACGAACTGATGACCGAGGCCGAGGCCGAGGTCAGGGATCCGAACCGCCGGATTTCACTGTACAGGGAAGCCGAAAGACTGCTGGTGGAAGACGTGGCCGGCGTGTTCCTGTGGCACCGGCAGCGCGCGCAGGTGTGGAAGCCCTACCTTAAAGGATCGGCGCTTGAGCCGAACGCGTTGGGTTATCGTTCGTGGCGGGGCGACCAGGTGATGAGTTCCTCCATCACCTTTTACCTGGCGGAAGACCAGCCGGGGCTTGCCCTGCCTACCCGGAGACCGTGAAGCGGTGACCGGAGCCAGGGAAGCCGAGGCGAACCACGGCAGGCCGGAGCCAGGGAAGCCGAGGCGAACCACGGCAAGACGGAGCCAGGGAAGCCGAGGCGAACCACGGCAGGCCGGAGCTAGGGAAGGAGTCCGACATGATACTCAACCAGTACTACCTGGGCTGTCTCGCCCACGCGTCCTATTTCCTCGGGGACGAATCCTCCGGCGTCGCGGCCGTCGTGGACCCGCAGCGCGACATCGGCCAGTACATCGAAGAAGCCGAAGCCCGGAACATGACCATCGAACATGTCTTCCTGACACACTTCCACGCGGATTTTGCCGCGGGCCACCTGGAACTGAGGGACCGCACCGGCGCCATGATCCACCTCGGGGCGCGCGCCGAGGCGGATTACCCCTTCGAGCCGATGAGGGACGGCGGCGGCATGGATCTGGGCCGGATTCGGCTCGCGTTTCTCGAGACGCCCGGGCATTCTCCCGAGTCCGTCTGCATCCTGGTCTTCGATCCCGATGGGGCGGCCTCACCTTACGCCGTGCTGACCGGGGACACCCTGTTCATCGGCGACGTGGGCCGTCCGGACCTTCGGGCCGCGCTCGGTTGGAAGGCCGAGGACCTCGCCGACCTGCTCTACGATTCCCTCCACGGGAAGCTGATTCCGGCGACCATGGACGAGACGCTCGTCTATCCCGCACACGGCGCCGGCTCGTTGTGCGGCAAGAACCTGAGTACGGACACGGTGTCCACCATGGGAGATCAGAAGAAGTACAACTACGCCCTGCAGCCCATGGACCGGGAGACCTTTACCCGCCTCATCACGACGGACCAGCCCGAGGCACCTTCGTACTTCACCTACGACGCCGCGTTCAACGCGCAGGAACACGAAACGCTGGATCATCTGCTGAAGCGCAACCTGAACCCCCTTTCATTGGAGGAGGTGTTGCGCAAGGTGGAAGACGGCGCCCAGTTGCTCGACACGCGGGACGCCGCGGACTATGAGGGCGCGCACCTGAAGGGGAGCATCAACATCGGCCTCGGAGGCCAGTACGCCAGCTGGGCGGGCACCCTGCTGCCGCGGGACCGGCCGATCGTGCTGGTCACGGAATCGGGCGCGGAGGAGGAATCCGCCCTGCGTCTGGGACGCATCGGCTTCGACCATATCGCGGGATATCTGAAGGGCGGCATGCACGCACTGGATGAACGGCCCGACCTGCTTGGCCGGACCGACCGCATCACCGCGGCGGCGCTCCGGGACCAGTTGGACTCGGAACGCCCGCCCCTGGTGCTCGACATCCGGACCAGCCAGGAACGCGCCGCCAGGTCCATCCGGGGCAGCCTCCACGTTCCCCTGAACCACCTGGATGAACGACTGGGCGAGATCCCCACCGGCACCACGGTGGTCGTCCAGTGCGCCGGCGGTTATCGTTCCGCCATGGCGGCCAGCATCCTGAAGCGGAACGGTATCGCGGACGTGATGGATCTGGTCGGGGGCCTGGCGGCCTGGGAGGCCGTCCAGCGCGAGGCCGCGGAGTAACCCATGGGCAGGGCCTGCGCCTGCACCCGCGCCGAACAGGCCGGATAGGCTACACTCACCGGGCCGGCCTCATTTATACATGGGTACGTTGAATTCCATGAGATCCCGCGCGACGCGGGTGGCGGGAAAGACCTTGCGCGCTTCGGCGGCCAGCGGCCCATCCTGCATGTAGCGGGAACTGATATGGGTCAGCACGAGGTTGCCGACCTTCGCGCGCCGGGCGATGCGGGCGGCCTGCACGACCGTCGAGTGGTGCTTCTGTCGGGCCTGCGCCCGCAGGTCGTCGCTGAACATGCCGTCGTGGATCAGCACGTCCGCCTCGAGAGCGAGCGACTCCACCTGGTCGCACGGCCGGGTATCCGTGGCGTATACGATCTTCCGGCCCCGCCGGGTGGGACCCAGGACCTGTTCGGGCTTGATCACCCGTCCATCCCTCAGCTTCACGTCTTCACCGGCCTGCAGCCGCCCGTAGAGCGGTCCCGGCGGTATGCCCAGCCGCCGCGCTTCCTCGACCTGGAACTGACCGGGACGCGCTCTCTCCTGGAAGGCGAAGGCCAGCGTAAAGCAGCTGTGATCCACGGGTACGGCCTCGACGAAGACCGTGTCGTCCTCGGAGACCAGGCCGCCTTTGGTCTCCGTGACGATCACGGGGAAGGGGCACTGGTGGCCCAGAAATCGACGGTTGCCTTCCACGAACTCTGAAATGCCCGGAGGCCCGTGGATGTTCAGGGCCCGTTCTCTGGGTATCTGCCCCATGGTCATCAGCAAACCGGGCAGTCCCATCACGTGGTCGCCGTGCAGATGGGAAACATAGATCCGTTCGATCTTGCTCAGGGGCAACTTCGCCCGGACCATTTGCGTCTGCGTGCCTTCCCCGCAGTCGAAGAGGAACACGCGGCCGTCGCACTGGACGGCCACGGACGGCAGGTTTCGCGTCAGGGTCGGTATGGCGCCACCGGAGCCCAGGATAACGATGTCTATGGTCATGATGGAAGATGGATGGCCTTGTTTTCTGTGGACGCCTACTCCTGTCGCGCCTTGCAGATCGCGTCGGTCATGCGGACCACGCGGCTCATTTCCCTGACGTCGTGTACCCTGACGATGCTGGCGCCGTTGGCGACGCCAAGCGCGACCGCGGCCGCCGTGCCCTCCATCCGGTCGTCTTTCTCCACGTCGAGCACACGGCCGATGAAGGACTTCCGCGACGGGCCGACCAGAATGGGGCGATTCAGACGCTGGAATGACGCCAGGGACCGGATCAGGAGCAGGTTGTCGCTGAGCCGTTTGCCGAAGCCGATGCCGGGATCGATTATGATCCGCGATCTCCGGATGCCGTGCGCCACGGCGTGTTCTATGCGTGCGTCCAGCCACGCGACGATTTCGTTCACGGTATCGCGGTAACCGGGATTCCGCTGCATGTCCCGCGGTGTGCCCGCCGTGTGCATGATCACCACGGGAACTCCTGCTGCGGCGACCGTCCCGGTCATATCCGGATCGGCGGTCAAGCCACTGACGTCGTTCACCATGCGAGCCCCGACGTCAATTGCCCTGCGGGCGACCTCCGCCTTACGCGTATCGATGGACACCGGCTGCTCGATCCGGTCCTTCAATTTTTCAATGACGGGAATGACCCGCCTAAGTTCCTCCTCCAGGCCGACCGGTTCCGCGCCCGGCCGGGTGGATTCTCCGCCCACGTCGATGACGTCCGCGCCCTCTTCGGCCAAACGCTGGCCGTGCCGTACGGCAGTTAATGGGTCCCAGTACCGGCCGCCGTCATAGAAGGAATCCGGCGTGACGTTGAGGACGCCCATGATGCGCGTGCGTTGCGAACAGTCCCAATGAAACCCGTCACCCTCGATGACCCGTTCATCATCCACAATCAGACTCCGGGGGCGGCCAGGGGAGGCTCCTTGAAAGGCGTGGGGGCCGGCGCTTTGTCCTCGTCAGTCCGGGTCTCCTCCGCCTGCCCGGCTTCATCCTTCGCGTCCTGCGTCGATGCGGCTTCGCGCTGGACGGCCGGCGCCAGCGGTTTGCCCGCGAGCAGTTGTTCCACCTGCCCCCGATCCAGCGTCTCATGTTCGAGCAGGGCCTCGGCCATCCGGTGCAGGACGTCTGCCCGCTTCGCAATGATGGTTTCCGCGCGCTGCCGGCAGGCATCCAGGATCCTCTTCATGTCCTCGTCGACCTTCACGGCCGTTTTGTTGCTGTAATCCCGCTTCCGGGTGAGTTCCCGGCCCAGGAACACTTCCCCTTCCTGATTGCCGAGGGCAAGAGGGCCGAGTTCTCCCATCCCCCAGCCGCAGACCATGTGACGCGCCAGATCCGTGGCGCGCTTGATGTCGTCGCCGGCACCGTTGAACGTGTCGCCGACTCCGATGCGTTCCGCCACCTGGCCGGCCAGCAGGCAGGCGATCTGGCCCCGGCACCAGGCTTCCGAATACAGGTATTGGTCTTCCTCCGGAATGGAATAGGTGATCCCGAGCGCCTGCCCTCGGGGAATGATGGTGACGCTGTGTGGAGAGTCGATCTCGGGGATCAGTGCGGCAGTCAGGGCGTGGCCGCTTTCGTGGTAGGCCACGGTCCTGCGCTCTTCTTCCGACATGACCAGCTGGTGTTCCGAGCCCATGACGATGCGGTCCCTGGCCCGTTCGAGGTCCGACATGGCGATCCGCTTGTGATCTTCCCGCGCGGCGAGCAGTGCCGCCTCGTTCATGATGTTCTCCAGGTCCGCGCCCGACATGCCCGATGTAAGCCTGGCCATGGTCTTAAGGTTCACGCAATCCGCAAGCGGCTTGTCCTTCGCCTTGATTTCCAGGATCTGCTCCCGCCCTCGGACGTCCGGCCGGTCCACGGTGACGTGCCGGTCGAACCGTCCGGGCCGGAGCAGCGCCGGGTCCAGCACGTCGGGGCGGTTCGTGGCGGCGATGAGGACGACCCCGCTGTTCGGCTCGAAACCGTCCATTTCCACGAGCAACTGGTTCAGCGTCTGTTCCCTTTCATCGTGCCCGCCACCCAGGCCCGCGCCCCGGTGGCGGCCCACGGCGTCCAGCTCGTCGATGAAAATGATGCACGGCGCGTTCTCCTTGCCCTGTTTGAACAGGTCCCGCACCCTGGACGCGCCGACCCCCACGAACATCTCCATGAAATCCGCGCCGCTCATGGTAAAGAAGGGAACGCCCGCTTCACCGGAAACCGCGCGGGCCAGGAGGGTCTTTCCCGTGCCAGGCGGACCCAGCAGGAGCACGCCTTTCGGAATGCGCGCGCCGAACCGGCTGAACTTGTCCGGATGCTTGAGAAACGCCACGACCTCCTGCAGGTCGCGCTTCGCCTCTTCGACGCCGGCCACTTCACTGAACTTGACGCCTTCGCGCTCTCCCGATAGCCTGGCCTGGCTCTTCCCCATGGAGAAGAGGCCCTTCTGGCCGCCCTGCATCTGCCGGAAGATGAGGATCCACAGGCCGATGATGAGGAGCAGCGGAAACCAGGTGACCAGGTGCGTATACCAGGGACTCGACTTCGGCCGTGCGGTGATCGTTACGTCTTTCCGCACCAGCTCATCGATCAGTTCCGTGTCTTCGAAAGGAATCTCGACCTTGAATCGGGTCTCCATGGATTCCCGGCTGCCGGGGACGGGTGTACTGACCCCGTTCCTGAATTCGCCGACGATGGTCTTTTCGAGAATCGTCACGCTCAGGATGTTCCCGTTGGCCAGGTGGTCCCGGAACGTGGAGTATCCGATTTCCATCCCGTCGGACCGGTTCCGGCTGAAGAACTGTACCAGCACCACCGACAGCAGGGCCAGAAGTACCCACATGACGATGGTGCGGGTCCGGCGCGGCGCTTGCTGCCGGTTGCCGCGGCCCTGGCCCGGCGCTTGCTGCCGGTTGCCGCGGCCCTGGCCAGGTGGATCGGGGCGTCGTTCCCGCGACCCTTCTCTGTGCTGCCCGGTGTTCGTCATTTGACCTTGCCCGTTCCGACTGACTGTGCGCTACTCCAATAAACAAGCGTGAGGATATGCGAGGCCGTATTCACGCCCGCATGCCCCCACGCTCAGGCATCCTGTTCATCGACCACGGCGACGTACGGCAGGTCCCGGTACCGCTCGCCCCAGTCGAGGCCGTACCCTACGACGAAATCGCCCGGTATGTCGAAACCCCGATAATCGATCGAAACGGGCGCGCGTTCCGCCCCCGGTTTGACCAGCAAGGCGCATACCTTCAGGGACAACGGTTCCTGCTTCGTCAACACTTCCGTAAGATAGCCCAGCGTCAGCCCCGTGTCAACGATGTCCTCCACGATTACGGCGTGCCGTCCGCGGATGTTCACATCGAAGATATCGGCCTTTACGACGCCGGCGGAAACCTGCCCCGTCCCATAGGTTGAAGCGCGTACGAAGTCGATGGTGAGAGGTATCGTGATTTCCCGCATAAGGTCGGCAAGGAAGACCACGCCCCCCTTGAGACATCCGATGAGTACCGGGTTCTTCTCCCGGTAGTCCGCGGAAAGGCGTGCCCCGAGGCTTTTCACCTTCTCCGCGATCTGTTCTTCGGTGAGCAGGATTCTCATCACTTCGGGTTTTTCACCTTAAGCTCGGCGACCATCACGCGGCGCGTCTTCCCGGTGACCAGCCCCTCGTTGCTCTGCCGGTAGCCCGCCACCCACAGGATCTGCGTTCCGTCCGTGACGACCGGCACGCGGTCGCGCAACAGCCGGGGCACGTCCCATTCGTTGAACAGCTTCTTCAGGGACTTGTGTCCAGCCAGGCCGAATGGCGACATGCGGTCGCCCTGTTCGCGGGAACGCACGGTCCACGGCCGGCGCACGGCCGCCGCATCGAAAACGGCCCGGTGCGCCGTGGCGTCGGGCGCGGTTTGCGCGGACCCCTCCGCGACATGGATCGACAGGTTCGTGTCCGGTAACTCCACCTTCCCGGGAACCTCCAGATTCAGTCGGAAAGGCGCTAACAGGCCTCGACACATAACCAGTTCGGACGTGCGGCATTCCATGCGGACCCCGCAGGGCAGTTCCTGGATTTGCCCGACCGGGCCCCGTCCGATCCATGCACGGGTATCTTCCACCTGGTCGAAACGCAGCCGCTCCTCGTTGCCACCCAGGGTCCGGACCAGGCGCCGGACCAGGACCCGCTGCAGGGCAGGCGCCGCGTTCGTCCAGGCATCGAGGTCCAGCCGTAGGACATTCCCGTCCTCGCGCCGGGCATGATTGGCGAGAAATGTCGTCGCCTTTGCATCCAGGTACTCCGCCTCGCCGCGCGTCACGTCCGCGAGGCGCGACAGCCCCTGTACGATATGGGGATTGTACTCCCTTTGCAGCAGGGGTACGAGGTGGTGTCGGATCCGGTTGCGGAGCACGTCCTGGTCCTCGTTGGTGCGGTCGGTCCGGTAGGACAAGCCGTGCTTCTGTACATATTCGGCGATCTCTCCGGCGGTGACGTCCAGCAGCGGCCGGATGATCCACCCGTCCCTGACCGGGCGGATAGCCGACAGGCCCGAACTGCCGCTGCCGCGCAGGAGCCGCATCAACACCGTCTCGGCCTGATCATCCGCTGTATGGCCGGTTGCCACGGAATCGGCATCCTGGTCCAGCAGCACCCTTTTCAGGAATCCGTACCGTACCTCGCGCGCGCCCTGCTCGACGGAACAGCCGTTCTCCCGGCAGTAGGCGGCGACGTCCGCCCGTTCCGCGACGCAGGGCAGGCCCAGTGACGCCGCGTAGTCCTTGACGAAGGCGGCGTCTTCCCGCCCTTCCCCGCCGCGGAGGCCGTGGTCGAGATGCGCCGCCCCCAGTTCCATGTCCAACTTGTCCCGGAGGCCGTGCAGGGCGTGCAGGAGGACCACCGAGTCCGCGCCGCCGGAGACCGCGGCGATCACCCGGTCGCCCGCCCTGATCATCCCGTGGCGCCGGATCCTGGTCTCGATCTTATGTTCAAATGTATCGGGCATGAGGAATCGCGCGTTGCGCGCATGGGGATCAGCGGGGGGAGACATAATGAAAATGGCCTTCCGAGTGCAGAAAGGCCATGGAACATAGCGGCGCAGGGATTCGAACCCCGGACACTCGGATTATGATTCCGATGCTCTGACCAACTGAGCTACGCCGCCTCGAATCGAACATCCCAATATAGACCCGGAGGGGTAGGGTGTCAAGGCAATTACCGGTCCCCACAGCCGGCTTCAATGTGATTGTTATTGACCTGTGAATAGGGATGCATTACACATGTTTATGCTAGATTTCACAAGCATTTCCGTCGAGGTGAGGATTGGCTGAAACCGATTCGAATGCCGCCGCTGGTCCGGTAGCCGATACCGAAGACGAAGGTCTCGTTCGGGGGCTCGGTCCCCTTGAGGCCACCACCATCATCGTGGGCGGCGTGATCGGTTCCGGCATCTTCCAGGCGCCGAGCGCCATCGCCTCCAACGTGGGCTCGCCGGGCATGAGCCTGCTCGTCTGGCTGGTCTGCGGTCTCCTCGCGCTCTGCGGCGGGCTCTGCATCGCCGAACTCGGCGCAATGCTTCCCCGGACAGGCGGCCAGTACGTCTACGTCCGCGAAGCCTACCGCAGGCGCTGGGTCACCTTCATCTACGGCTGGTCCGCCTTCTGGCTCGTGTGGCCGGTTTCCATCGCCGCCGTCGCCAACGTATTCGCCAATTACCTCGCCAGCGTGGTCAACATCATCACCGCCGACGCGGGCGGCCAGGGCATCGTCCTGAGCGACGGCGCCCAGGCGGTGATCGCCTCGACGTGCGTGTTGGTCCTGATGATGATCAACGTGGTCGGCGTCCGATGGAGCGGCAGGGTCACCAACCTGTTTACCTTCATCAAGGTGGCCGCACTTGGCGGACTCATCCTGCTGGGCCTGTTCATGGCCGAGAAGGGATCGATGGAGCATTTCTCGCCGTTGTTCGGCGGAGGCGTGACGGCCGTGGGCGGATTCGCACTGGGCGCTTTCGGCGCGGCCATGGTGACCGGCCTGTTCTCGTACGAAGGATGGACCTTTTCCAGTTACGTCGCCGGGGAGATGCGCGACCCGCGCCGCAATCTCCCGCTGTCGATCATCGTCGGCATACTCTTCGTGATTGCAATTTACCTGGCGGCGAACTTCGTGTACATGCTGGTCCTGCCCTTCGAGCAGGTCCAGACCTCGCAGTGGATCGCCGCGGACGTGATGAAGGTACTGCTGGGCGACGGGGGCGCTCTCTTCATCTCGATCGGCGTGATGTGTTCCACCTTCGGAGGGGTCAATGTGCACATGCTGGTGGCGCCCCGCCTGTTTTTCGCCCAAAGCAGGGACGGTCTTTTCTTCAAGGGGCTCAGCCGCGCGCACCCGAGGTTCCGCACGCCGGCGGCGTCCATTCTCGCCCAGGGTGTTCTGGCCGCCCTCTTCGCGCTGACGCCGAGATTCGAGGATATCATCTCCTACGGTTCCTTCACTTCATACGCCTTTTCCATCCTCGCCATCGCCGCGGTCATCGTGCTGCGCTACAGCCGGCCCGACGCGCACAGACCGTACAGGACCTGGGGCTATCCGGTTACGCCCCTGCTTTTCCTCGCCGTCATATCCGGTTACCTGGTGTCTCTGCTGACCAACGTGGCGTTCATCTACAATACGCTCATCGGCCTGGCCATCGTCGCCGCCGGCTTTCCCTTCTACTTCTACTGGGAAAAGAAAAACAAAGGAAGCTGAGGGATTCATGCGGGATTTGCTGATCGTGGAACAGAACAACGTCATCCGCTACGATGACGTGTCCCTCTCCCATCTCCAGGAGACCCTCGACGGCTCCAATGGCCTGTTCTGGTTGGACATCGAGCAGATCACGGACGAAGACGCGGCGTTTCTGAGCGATTTCAAGGAGTTCGGCGTCCATCCCCTGTCGGTGAAAGCTTGCCGGGAGGTTTCCACCCGGCCCTATTCGGCGGTGTTTCCGGGACATCTGTTCATCGTTCTGCACGTGCAGGAGGGTCCGGACGCGCCGCCGGCCAAGTTGGGGTTCTTCCTGGCGCCCGGCTACCTGGTGACCGTGCACGCCACCCCGCTGGCTTTTTTGCAGGAAGTCAAGGACCGGATCCAGCGGGATGCCCAGCTGATGCGGTCCACGGACCAGGCGGTCGGCCTGATCATGCAGACCATTGCCGATTGCCAGGACCCGCTGGTTGCCGAGCTTGCCGTGGAATCGATCCCACCGGACCAGGACCTGGAAGCCCGATGGGTCTACGACAGGCAGCGCCGCCTGAACGACATGATTCATCTCGTCAAACCACAATGCGACATCGTCCATTCGCTTTACGCCGGCGAGAAACTCTCCCTGCAGGCCGATGCGGTCGTCCAGCTGCAGGACGCGTATTACCGGTTCAGGAACATGGTCGACGGGCTCACGCGTACCTGGGAAATGCTGAACGACGCGGCGATGGCCGCCCAGACGAAGGCCCTCAGGAGAATCGACGCCTCCTCGCGGCGGCTGACCTTCCTGGTCGCCCTGCTGCTTCCCGTGCTCGTCCTGGCCGTCCTGCTCGGGATCGACGATCCCCTGTTGAGCAACTTGGCCGGTCCGGCGGCCGTGGGCATCGGCCTGGCAGTCTCGTTGCTGGTTGCCATCGTGCTGGTCCTCACCGCGAAAAAGCGATAACGGTCCTAAACTCCCCGAGGTATCGTTGAACCGTCGGCAAGTCATCCGTTCCCTCATACGGGGTCTCCTCTTCACGGGCGTCGTCTTCCATGCCTCCGTCCCAACCTCCGTTTCCGCGCAGGACCGCCTGGTCATCGTCTCTCCGCACTGGGAAGGCATCCGCTACGAATTCACCCGGGGTTTCGACGCTTTCTACCGCGAAGAAACCGGCCGCGGGGTCGAGATCGAGTGGATGGACGTGGGAGGGACCGCGGAGATCATCCGGTTCATAAAGTCCGAGTTCACCGGCAAGCCGGAAGGCATCGGGATCGACATGATGTTCGGCGGGGGCAGCGATCCCTTCGTGGAACTGGCGCACCTCGACCTGCTGGCGCCCTACCGCCTTCCCGATGACCAGTTGGACGGTCTGCCGGCCGAGGCGGGGGGCTACCCTATTTACGACGCGGACTACCGGTGGTACGGCGCGACGATGGCCGGGTTCGGCATCATGTACAACAAGCGGGTAGCCCAGCTCGTGGAACTTCCCGTGCCGGAGACCTGGGAAGACCTGGCCGAACCCGGGCTCTACTCGTGGGTAGGCGCGGCCGATCCCAGGAAGAGCGGCAGCGCGCATGTGCCTTTCGAGATCATGCTGCAGGTCTACGGCTGGGAACGGGGCTGGCAGATCATCACCGCCCTGGGCGCCAACGCCCGGGGATTCGCGAATTCGGGAAGCCAGGTGCCCAAAGACGTGACCTCCGGCGAAGTGGCCTACGGGATGGCCATCGATTTCTACGCCTGGGCACAGATCAACGCCGTGGGACCCGATATGATCGGATATACCATGCCGGACAATCTCACGATCCTGAACCCGGACGGCATATCCATTCTGAAAGGCGCGCCCAACATGGCCGTGGCGCAGTCCTTCCTTCGCTATGTCCTCTCCGAGGCCGGCCAGCGCCTGTGGATGCAGAATCCGGGTACGCCGGGCGGACCGGAGCAGTTCCAGCTGAACCGGTTCACGGTACTGCCCCGCCTCTACCAGCGCATTGATCCGGCGCACACCTCGGTTACGTTCAATCCCTTTGCCTGGAAATCGTCCTTCGTGTACGATGCCGTGAAAGGCGCCGCGCGGCGTCATATCGTCGACGACATGATCGGCGTATTCGTCATCGACGCCCACGCGGCCCTGCAACGTACCTGGCGGCGCGCTATCGAAAGGGGAGACGTGGAGCGTCTCCTGCCGTCACTGGGCGCCGTGCCCGTCACGGAGGAGGAATCCCTGGCCCTGGGCGACCGCTGGAGGGACCAGTCCTTTCGGAACCGGACGCTGCTCTCGTGGAGCCGGCTGGCGGCCGAGAAATACGGATCGAGTTCCTCCGGCTGGGCGGGCGCCCGGTACCTGCTTTTCTCCGGCAGCGGCCTGGTACTGGCGGGGATGGTGCTATACCTCTGGCGGTTGAAGCGGAGAAGCGGATGAGGTCCCGGTTCAGCCTTCGAACGGCGCGTTACAGCCGGCGCGGACGGCTGCGTGTTCTTTCATATCCTGAGTGGTTTTGTATATCCGGGGAGACCGAAGCATGGTCAGTCTGACCCTGCGGGGAGTGACCAGGAAATTCGGTGACGTGACGGCGGTCGACGACGTATCGGTGGAGATCGCCGGGGGTGAACTGTTCTTTCTCCTGGGACCTTCCGGCTGCGGAAAGACGACGCTCCTTCGATTGATCGCCGGGTTCTACGCGCCCGACGCGGGTAGCATCCTGTTCGACGATCACGACGTGACGAGGACGCCGCCCCACCGGCGGAACACGGGCATGGTGTTCCAGAACTACGCGCTCTGGCCGCACATGTCCGTGTGGGAGAACGTGGCCTACGGACTCGTCCTGCGCAAGATCCCGTCATCGGAACAGAACGACCGCGTCTCGGAAGCGCTGAAGATGGTGCGGATGGATCCCTACGGGGAGCGATCGCCGAACCAGTTGTCCGGCGGTCAGCAGCAGCGCGTGGCCCTCGCCCGCGCCCTCGTGATCCGGCCCGATGTGGTGCTGCTCGACGAGCCGCTGTCCAACCTGGACGCCCGGCTCCGCCTGGAAATGCGCGATGAGATCCGGCGGATCCACGACGAGACCGGCACGACGATGATCTACGTGACCCACGACCAGAAGGAAGCCCTGTCCATGGCGGACCGCGTGGCCGTGATGGACATGGGAGCCGTGGTCCAGACCGGGGAGCCGCGTTCGATCTACGATCGGCCCGCGAACGCGTTCGTGGCGGATTTCATTGGGGAAACGAATTTCGTGGCCGGCCGGCTGACGCGTTCGGAGCTTCCTCTGGCCGTCGAGACCGCGGTCGGTGTCCTCCATTCGACGGTCGCACCCGTCGAGGACCTGTCGCCGGGTGACGAAGTGGTATGCTCCGTCCGGCCCGAGGCCATCCGCGTTTCGGATCCGGACGCCGGCGGCAGCGAGGACCCCGCCGGCGGCGAGGACGAGAACGTGATGGACGGCGTCGTGCGGCAGACCGTCTACCTCGGCGACCACGAGCAGTATTCGGTCCGGCTGGCCGACGGTACGCCCATGAAGCTGGTGGACCACCGCCCCGGCCGACGTCTCGCGGGGCCCGGCGCCCCGGTCCGGTTGAAGTGCGACGCGTCGCAGGTCGTCGTGCTCGGGAAACCGGGATAGCGGTACCGCGGAGCCTGCCCTCATGCCCAGTAGCCGATTCGATCTCTCGGACCTGACCCCCGGCGTTCTCGCTATCCTGGGCATTCTCGTCCTCTTCTTCGGCCTCTTCCTGTTCTACCCGATCCTGCACGTCCTGTTGAACGCCTTCTACACGGACGAACAGTTTTCCGTGGAGTTCTTCGGGCTGATGTTGCAGAGCCCCGTGCAGCAGCGGGCGCTGATCAACAGTTTCGAGCTGGGCATCGTCACGACCGCCCTAACGACGATCATCGCCCTGCCCATGGCCGTCGCTCTCGTACGGTACGATTTCATCGGGAAGGGCCTGCTGGGCGGCCTCGCCCTCGTGCCCATGATCATGCCCCCATTCGTGGGCGCCATCGGGATGAAGCAGATGTTCGCCCGGTTCGGTTCGATCAACCTGTTCCTCCTGGAAACGGGCCTCATCGACACGCCCATCGACTGGTTCGGAGGCGGCGGATTCTGGGGCGTCGTGATCCTCGAGGCGCTGCACCTGTACCCCATCATGTACCTGAACATCGCCGCCGCGCTGGCCAACGTGGACCCCAGCCTGGAGGAGTCGGCCCGCAACGTGGGCGCGGGCGGCTTCCGCCTGTTCCGCACCGTTACATTCCCGCTCATGCTGCCGGGATACTTCGCCGGCGCGATCATCGTCTTCATATGGGCCTTTACGGACCTGGGCACTCCCCTGATTTTCGAATTCCGCGAGGTGGTGGCGGTCCAGATCTTCAACATGTCCACCGACGTCCACGCGAATCCTCTTGGCTACGCCCTGGTCGTCTTCGTCGTCCTGGTCACGCTCGCCCTGTTCTACCTCTCCAAGAAGTTCTTCGGAGGCCGCCACTACGAGATGGTCGCTCGCGGCCACGTGGCGTCGGCCTCTAAACGCGCGACCTCCTTTGAGACCGTACTGATCTGGGGCATGCTCCTCTCCATCACGGGCATCGCGCTGATCCCCCACCTAAGCGTGGTCCTCACCTCCGTGACCGAACGCTGGTTCATGACCGTGCTCCCCTCCGACTACACCGTCGCCTATTACGGGCAGATCTTCGCCCACGACCTGACCCTGCTTTCCATTCAGAACAGCCTGTGGCTGAGCGTGATGAGCACCATCATCGATATCGTCCTCGGCGTCGCCATCGCCTACCTGCTGACCCGACGGCGCTTCCCGTTCCGGGACGCGCTGGACGCCGTGGCCATGTTGCCCCTGGCGCTGCCGGGCCTGGTACTCGCCTTCGGTTACATCTCCGGTTTTTCGGGGACCTTCCTGGACGTCCGTGTCTCTCCCGTGCCCCTGCTCATCATCGCCTATGCCGTGCGCCGCCTTCCCTACATGGTCCGGGCGGCCTACGCCGGATTCCAGCAGATGAGCGTCACCCTGGAAGAGGCTTCCATGAACCTGGGCGCCGGCCCCTTCAGAACGCTCTGGAAAGTCACCATGCCCCTCGTGCTCGCCAACATAGCGGCGGGCGCCATCCTCTCCTTCTCCTTCGCCATGCTCGAAGTGAGCGACAGCCTGATCCTGGCCATCAAGGAACAGTACTATCCCATCACCAAGGCCATCTACAGCCTGATGGGGCGCATCACCGACGGACCCTACATGGCGAGCGCCATGGGCATGCTGGGCATGATCCTCCTGGCATGCAGTTTGCTCTTCACAGGTAAAGTACTCGGTAGAAGAATGGGCCAGTTGTTCAAGGTATAGAACCAACCGCGCGGGATCTGCGTTTAACGGACAAGAGGGGTTTGTTCGGGTGAGGCCGAAACGGCGGTCGCGGGCCGGATGGTAAGGCATGCGGTCGCGTGATTGGTACGGTCTCGCAAGTTGAAACGGTTCCGGAGTTGAAACGGTTCCCGGTTGCGGTAGACAAGGCGCATACCATGTCCACCTTCAATATGGATGACCTCCCGAAGCGGCAATCCAGGTTCTCCAAAGTCCGTCAAAGTCTCAAGCGAACGATGGTGTCCGGGCTGCTCGCACTCATTCCGCTCACCATCACCGTCGCCGTGCTGAGCTGGCTGCTGACCTGGCTGGACTCCTTCGCCGCGCCGGTCATTCGCGGGTTGCTGGGACTGGATACCCGCATCCCGGGCCTGGGCATCCTGCTCATGCTGATCGTGATTTTCCTGGCTGGCTTCGTGGCTTCGAACGTGTTGGGCAGGAAGCTGATCACCTGGCTCGAAGACCTCATGATGCGGCTACCCGTCGCACGAAGGGTGTACCACCCGGTAAGGAAGATCCTGGACACCTTTACGATGGTGGGAGAGACGAGGACCTGGAAGACCGTCGTGGTCGAGTACCCTCGCCGCGGCGCGTGGATGATCGCCTTCATCGCGGGCGACATGCCGAGTGAAGAACCGAGTGAGGATCTGGTGAGCGTCTTTGTGCCCAATACGCCCAATCCCGCCGCGGGTCGCGTGGTCATCGTGCCACGCCGGGACGTGGTACCCGTGGACCTGTCGGTCGAGGAAGCCCTGGAATTCGTCGTTTCGGGCGGAACGGCCTTCAGCAACGTTCTGACCCTGCCCTCGCTGCCGTCACGCGACCAGACGGACTCCCGGTCGGCGGACTCCCGGACGGCGGACTCCCGGTCGGACCTTCCGGATTCCACATCACGGGAAGGACATCCGGTCTCCCCGTCCCGCGGCAACCGTTTGGCGCCCGCATCCATGCGCGGTCGGCGCGTACCCCTGACCCGCACCGACGACACGGTGTAGAGACGGCTGGACCCATGCGCGGCCGGCGCGTACCCCTGACCCGCACCGACGACCCGGCGTGGTGAAAGCCGGATCCGGCATCAACGGTGTTTTCGCAAAAGTCTTGTGTTTTCTTATCCTTATAGTGATTATATATCTTCTACAACTATCGTAAGTAACCGTATGGTTTGATATAGCCCGCGCTTTAAGGAATCCTCGTCGATGTTAGATCTGGTCAATCTCCTTGATATATTCATCATAGCGGCCTTGATCTACAGCCTCTACATGTGGCTGAAGGGAACCCGTGCGTACCATATCCTGATCGGTCTCGGCATTCTCGGTATCCTCTACAGCATTGCGAACTGGAGCGGGCTGCTCCTGACCAGCCAGATCCTGCAATACCTGCTCGGTGTGACCCTCCTGCTGATCATCGTGGTGTTCCAGCCCGAAATCCGGCAGCTGCTGGAACGGGTCAGCCCCCTGGTCATTTTCAGGCTTCAGTCCAGCCCCATCTCCCGGCGCATTCTGAAGGAGATCACCGAGGCCTGTTTCGAGATGTCGGAGAAGCGCATCGGCGGCCTGCTGGTCTTCCCCCGGGCGACCGGGATCTCCGGGGTCGTGCAGCACGGTGTGAAACTCGACAGTCTCGTTAGCCAGGAACTGATCGTCAGCATATTCCATCCGTCTTCTCCTATTCACGACGGCGCGATTATCGTGGAGAAGGAACGCGTGGTCGAAGCCGCCACCTATCTGCCCCTTTCAACCCGCGAGCACCTTCCGCCCCGGTACGGCACGCGCCACCGGGCGGCCCTGGGCGTATCGGAACTCGGCGATACGTTCTGCGTCGTGGTCTCCGAAGAAAGCGGCGAGGTATCCGTCGCGTCCGGTGGGGACATCTCGGCGATGGCGGACAGAGAGAAGCTCTGGCAGACGCTCGAAAAGTCACTGTTGCCCATCGAGATCCCACGCAGCAGGCCGTCGATGCAGGAAGCGATGAAGAAAATCGTCGCCCTTCGGCAGGGTTACCGGTTCAATCGCACCAATCTTACCGCCAAACTGGCGTCCATCGGCGCGGCGTGCCTGCTCTGGCTTATACTGATCGGGCAGCAGCAGTCCGAGATCGCCATAACCGCCGCACTCGAATTCCAGAACATCCCGACCAATATCGAGTTGACGGACGTTTCGACCAGCGAGGTAAACGTCCGCGTGCGTGGACCCCAGGGGAGTATTTCGACGCTGACGGCAGACCAGGTCCGCGTGATGGTAGATCTGGATGATATGGAACCCGGGACGCACACTATGCCGCTCACGGATGCGAACGTGAATTTGCCCTACGACGTGGTAGCCACTTCGATCGATCCGAGAAGCCTGACCATAAAATCCGACCGTATCGTGAACCGGCGGATCATGATCGACCATGACCTGGCCGGTCAGCTGCCCGAAGGACTGGAACTGGCGCGAGACGTCAGGGTGGAACCGCCCTCGGTGCCGATCACGGGCCGTGAAAAGGAACTCGACCAGATCGAACGGATCGTAACGTCGCCTTCCATCGACCTGTCTCAGCTCACTGCAAGCCAGGTTTTCGACTGCAGTCTGAAAGTCCTTCCGCAAAACCTGACGTTTGCCTCGTTCAGCATCGAAGGACGCGAGGTCAGGGTCCATATCGACCTGCGGCCTGTCGGCGACGGCCAGTCGGTTTCAGAAGAAACGGCCGGACTGGACCGGGTAGCGGCTTCCTCGCAGACCAGCCTGAATAACCGGCTGAATTCACCTTGACTCAGCGTTACATTCCGTCCTATTTTCCCATGCTATGAGTAGCCTTAATCCGATCTGGCCGAGGGCGGCATGGGCGAGTTGCGTCTTGCTGCTTTCGATCGCTTCCGTATCCGCGGACACTAGACCGTCCGATGGACATGCTCCGGTAGACGGTCCTATCAATGGGCCGGTCCCTGTCGTGGACGGGCCAGCCGGAGCTGCTGAGCTGTCTGGTGCAGCCGCTGAAGTGGATGCGGTGACCGGACCGCCTGGACCGCCCGGATCGGCCGGATCGGCCGCCGAAGTGGATGGACCGCCTGCGGCACCCATCAGGTCGAGCAGGTGGAGCACGGGCGTCCGTGTACGTGCGCGGGCCGCCCTCGTGGTCGACATGCAGTCGGGCGAGGTGATCTACCAGAAGAACGCAACGTCGCCGTTCCCGGTAGCGAGCATCACCAAGCTGATGACGGCCGTGACCTACATGGGTTTGAATCCGGACCTGGAAAAGAAGATCAGTATCACCCGGCAGGAGGTCTACCGGTCGAACTGGACGAAACTGAGATTCAGGGAACGAGTCTCGGCTCGGGATTTGCTGTACGCCACCCTGATCGCTTCGGACAACGCGGCGGCCCGGGCGCTGGCCCGTGCCACAGGCCTGACGATCGAGGCGTTCGTGGATCAGATGAACGACACGGCGGCTTCGCTCGGTCTGGCGGACTCGCGATTTACCGAACCCACCGGATTGGATTCAGGAAATACGTCCACCGCGGTGGACTGCATTGCCCTCCTGTGGAATGCGTTGCAGGACGACCTGCTGGCGGAGGTCCTCCTGGCAAAGGAGCACCGTTTCGGCACGAACAGGCGCACGCATACCATCCGGACCACCAATCGGCTGGTCCGCGAACCGGTATCGGAAAGCCGGTGGGCGTGCGTAGGCAGCAAAACCGGATACATCCGTAGAGCCGGGTATTGTCTCGTGCTCCGGGCCGTCGGCAACGAAGGCGACGATCTTTATGCCGTCATACTCGGAGGCCCGACGAGCAGGACCCGGTTCACGGACATGCGGCGGCTGTTGGACTGGAGCGTGAATACCGGCCGAGACGCGGGACCGCAGGCCGGGATCGGCGGCTGACGCAGGCCGGGATCGGCGGCTGACCGAATGTGGGGAGAAAACGATCGGAGAACGTCCGGAGGACGTATCTCCAGCACCGGTTGAGGAGAGCGTATGTTGGCGACGATTGGTTTCAGCGTGATCGGTACGGTAATCCTGGGTCTTGTCGCGATCGGCCTGGTCTACCTGATGGCCCTCGCGGGAGGCGGGCAGCGCGTGCGCGCTTCCGCTCGGCGCCCGGGCGGCAGGACCCGGCCCGCCCGTCCCGGCGGCCGTGGATGACCGGGAGCTTACCGCGATGATCTCCCTTCGCAGCACCGTGCATGCGCTCCTGCTGTGCGGTATCGTCCTTGGGTGGACGGGTTCCGAAGGGCGGGCGGCCGACCACGAAAACGGCAGGCTGACCATTGCGCGATTGAAGTACGACGGCGGAGGCGACTGGTACAACGACCCGGAGGCCATTCCCAACCTGGCCCGGGAGCTGCAGCTGCGAGCGGGCATAGAGACGAACCCGGATCAGCGTGTCGTCACCCTGACCGATGATCTCCTGTTTTCTTCCCCCTTCATTTTCATGACCGGCCATGGCGAGGTCAGGTGGACCGAACTGGAAATCCGGAACCTCCGCACCTACCTGGCGCGAGGCGGTTTCCTCTACGCCGATGACGACTATGGGATGGACGAGGCCTTCCGTCGGGAGATGAAACGGGTCTTTCCGGACAAGGATTTCGTCGAGCTGCCCTTCGACCATCCGATCTACCACATCATCTATGAATTCCCGGCCGGCCCGCCCAAACACCATGAGCACGACGGCAAGCCGCCCCAGGGGTTCGGGCTCTTCCACGACGGACGGCTGGTGGTGTATTACACGTACGAAAGCAATGTCAGCGACGGCTGGGCCGACGAAAAGACCCACAACGATCCGCCGGCGAAACGCGAAGCCGCTTTCAGAATGGGCATCAACATCGTCGCATACGCGCTCTATCGTTGACGCGGGTGCCGGCTTGCGGTATACTGAAACCCGGAAGGCAAAACGGACGTCTAACGATTAAAGACCATACGGCCGCTGAAACCGCGGTTCAGAGACGCACGAAGGTACCAGGAAAAGGAGTTCCATCATGAACCTCTGGCAAACGATCAAGTCAGAATTGGACGGTCCGATCGAAACCGTGCGAAAGAGCCTGTCCGGCGCGCTGGACATGGCCGAAGATCTCACGCGGAAGGGCCGGATCAAGCTGGAGATCCAGTCGGCCCGTGCCGATATCCGCAACCAGATGACCGAACTGGGAGGCCGCGTGCACCAGTTGCTGGTCGATGATGGCATCACCGACGTGTCGGGAGATACGGAAGTGAACGGCATCCTGGATCGCATCAAGGCATCGCAGCAGAAAATCGAGGACCGGGAAGAAGAACTGCAGCGCGAGGATGCGGAACCCGCGGAGAAGAAGGCCTCCTGACGCGGCGCCGCCACGCAGGATGAAAGGATGAGCACCGACCCCGGCATGCCGACGACGCATGCCGGGGTTTTCTGTTTCCCCTCCGATACGTTTTCCTTGATTTAGGCCTGCGGTTTCTTACAATTTCAGGACACCCCATCCACCGAGAAAAACCATGCGAACGCCCGGAACGACGATGCTGCCGATGCTACGAATCCTGCTCGGTTCCCAGCAAACGGGACTGATTCTCGTCATCCTGCTGCTCGGTGCGGTACTCTCCGTTTTTGCGGGGTATCACGTGGACCGCACCACGGGCGAGCTCGTCAACAATTTCCTGAATTCCCGTACGCTGATGCAGACGGCCACGGACGCCAGTTTCTTCGTGATCATGGCCGTCGGGGCAACCATGGTGATCATCTCCGGCGGGATCGATCTCTCGGTCGGCTCGATTTACGCCCTGTCCGGCGTGATGACCGCCATGGTCCTGCGGTCCATGGCTCCGGAGGCTCCCTTCGCAGTGGTCGCGTTGGCCGTCGTGACCTGCGTCAGCCTGGGTGTGCTGTGCGGCCTCCTGAACGGGTTGATGGTGGTCGGACTCCGCGTGCACCCCTTTATCGTCACGCTCGGTACGATGTGGGTGTTCCGCGGTGTCGCTTTCGTGGCCAGCGAGGCGGAGAGCATACTCGTGCCGCAGCCTCTGACCGACGCGATCAAGTTGTCCTTCGGATCCGACGCCCTCTATCCCATGCCCATGATCATCATGCTCCTCATCACGGCCGCCGGTGCCGTCTACCTGTCCAGGACCGTCATGGGCCGCCATGTTTTCGCCGTGGGCGGCAACGTGGAGGCCGGCCGCTACGCCGGGTTGCGGATCGACCGGATCCTGGTCGGCGTCTACGTGATTTCAGGACTCACCGCGGGCATTGCCGCGCTGGTGGGCAGCAGCTACTACGGTTCGGCCTCCTGCGCCGATGCCACGGGTTACGAACTCTACGTGATCGCTTCAGCGGTCGTCGGCGGCGCAAGCCTTCGCGGCGGCCGGGGAAGCGCGGTCAACGCCATGCTCGGTGCCATGTTGATCGTCCTGATCCGCCAATCCATCCGCACCCTGCACCTGGACCAGAACTACGAATGGGTCGTCATCGGGTGCGCGATCATCGTCGCCGTCGTCCTCGACCAGGTGAACCGTCGGCTCACGGCGCGCAGACTGGCCGGAGCGGACCGGTCCGTGACCGTATAGGCCGGGTCCGTGACCGTATAGGCCGGGTCCGTGACCGTATAGGCCCATACAGAAAGGAACGAGATCGATGATACCCCTGAAAAAGATGCTACGAACGATGTACGTGCGGACCAGGCCGATCGTGCCGGCCGCGCTGACCAGGCTGCGCGCACCGACCAGACTGACCATGGTGGCCATGCTGGCCGCGGGCCTGTCCATGGTTGCGGCCGGTTGCGGCGGAACTCCGCCGCCGGACGACAACCGGCTCGTGATTTCCATGATCGCCAAGAGCACGACCAATCCCGTGTTCCTGTCCTCCCGTACCGGCGCGGAGGCAGCGGCCAGGGAGTTGTCGGAAGCGCACGGCGTCGACATCGTGATCGACTGGCGCACGCCGCCGACGGAGGACGGCCAGGTACAGGCGCAGCGTATCGCACAGGCCGTGAACGAGGGCGCCGATGTGGTCCTGATCTCCTGCTCGGACGCCGCCAAGGTCACGGGCGCCATCAATGACGCGGTGGACCGGGGCGTGCCGGTGATGACCTTCGACAGCGACGCGCCGGATTCAAAGCGCTTCGCCTTCTTCGGAGTGGATGACATCAAGACCGGTGGCCTGATCATGGGGGAACTGGCCAAGGCCATGGACGGCAAGGGTCGCGTAGCCATCCTCGCGGGCAACCAGAACGCGCCGAACCTGCGCAAGCGGGTGGAGGGCGTGCTGCAGAAAGCCGCGGAGTATCCGGAGATTTCGATCGTGGGAACCTTCTATCACATCGAGACCCCCCAGGATGCCGCCGCCGAAGTCGTGCGCGTCAATAACGCCTATCCGGATATCGAGGGATGGGCCATGGTCGGCGGATGGGCGCTCTTCACGCAGACTCTGCTCACCGACCTGGATCCCGAGCGCATGAAGATCATCTCGGTAGATGCGCTGCCGCCCCAGCTGACCTACATCGAACAGGGCATCGTTCCCGTGTTGTGGGGACAGCCGACCTACCTGTGGGGGTACGAATCCGTCCGCCTGATCGTCGAGAAGATCCACCTGAAGCAGGATGTGCCCGTGATCAACCCCCTCGAACTGGTCCACGTGTCCCAGGAGAACCTCGGCGAATGGGCGGCTATGCTCCAGGGCTGGGGATTCACCGACGTGCCCGAACGGTACCTGCAGATGGATGAACAACCCGCCTCGGGCGACTGATCCGATCTGGTCGTCCGGCCCTCCGGTTTGGGCGTCCGTCTTCCGCGGGTCGTCCGGCCCTCCGGTTACCTCATGGAAAGCAACCTACCGAACCCCTATATCGAATTCGACCGGATCACCAAGCGGTTTCCAGGCGTGACGGCCCTCGACAAGGTGACCTTCGGCATCGAAGCGGGTACCTGCCATGCCGTGGTCGGCGAGAACGGCGCCGGCAAGAGCACGCTGGGCCGCATCCTGACCGGCATTTACGGCCTCGACGGCGGACAGATCCGCATCGACGGCCGGCCCGTGCGGCTTCTGGAACCGGGAGACGCCCTGGACCTGGGCATCGGCATGGTCCACCAGGAGCTCGTTTTCTGCGAGAACCTCTCCGTCGCCGAGAACCTCTGCCTGGGAAATCTGCCGTCCCGGGGCGGGTTCGTCTCCGACCGGAAGATGGAGGAACGCGCGCGTCAGTTGCTGTCGGCGATCGAAGTCGACATGGACGTGGAGACGGCCATCGGTAAACTGCCGGTGGCCCAGCAGCAACTCGTACAGATCGCGGCAGCCCTGGGCAGCGGCGCCCGCGTAATCGTCTTCGACGAGCCAACCAGCAGCCTCTCCCACGTGGAAGCGGAACGGCTTCGGGAGAACATCCGTCATCTCAAGTCCAAGGGGGTGACGTCGATCTACATTTCCCACGACCTGGACGAGATCTTCCGCCTGTGCGACGTCGTGACGGTGCTTCGAGACGGACGGCACGTGGCCACCCGGCCTGTTGCCGAACTCGATCGGCCGGCCCTGATCAACCTCATGATCGGCCGCACCTTCGAGGCCTACTTCCCCTCTCACGTGGACACCGAACCCGGCAAAGAGATGCTGGCCGTGGAAGACCTGTCGAGTCCCGGAAGGTTTGAAGACGTGTCCTTCACGGTGCGGTCCGGGGAGGTACTGGCCCTGGCCGGCCTGGTGGGCGCCGGACGTACCGAGGTGCTGCAGGCCGTGTTCGGGCTGGACCCCATGGCCACCGGCAGGATCAGCGTTTCCGGCCGGTCGGCGAGGATCCGGCATCCGATCGACGCCATGCGGTCGGGCATCGGCCTCGTGCCCGAAGACCGCAAGCGGTTCGGGCTCGTGCTGTCGCTCCGCGTGGATCAGAACATCGGCCTGCCCACCCTGGCCAGCCGGTCCGACTTCGGATGGATCCGCGGCAGCCGGGAGGAAGACCTGGCCCGGGAATATGTGAGAAGGCTGTCGGTGCGGCCCGGCGATGTCCGGTACGACACGGCGGGCCTGTCGGGCGGAAACCAGCAGAAGGTGGTCCTGGCCAAGTGGCTGGCCGCGAACTGCCCGATCCTGCTCATCGACGAACCCACCCGGGGGGTGGATGTGGGCGCCAAGTCGGAGATGCACGCCCTCATCGATCAACTGGCCCATGAGGGCACGGCCATCGTGCTCGTGTCGAGCGAACTGCCCGAGGTGCTCAACCTGTCGACGCGGATCCTCGTGCTGCGTTCCGGGCGTGTGGCCGGAGAACTATCCCGTGATGAAGCGGACCAGGGCGCGGTGATGCGGATGATGGCAGGGGTGTAGGGGTGTGTAATTGACGACACGGCTCTCATCCATTCCGGTCACGCCTCCCAGGCACGGCCGCCACGCCTTCCATGCCGCCGCTCACCCGCAGGATTTCGCCGGTGATCCAGCCCGCCGCGGGGCTGCAGAGGAAAGCCACGCCGTTCGCGATGTCCTCGGGTTCGCCCCACCTTCCGA
Organism: Gemmatimonadota bacterium; assembly: GCA_026702745.1. NCBI lineage: Bacteria > Pseudomonadati > Gemmatimonadota > Gemmatimonadota bacterium. The sequence goes on along the minus strand of JAPPBT010000072.1, from coordinate 34,428 downwards.
GCGGGATGGCGCTACGAATCCGTTCGATCATCTCTTCTTCGGAAAGCCCCAGCGTCTTGCCGCGCTGGGCCATGTTGGATCGGTTGAACGCCGTATAGACCGGGCCCGGGCAGACGGCGTTCACACGCACACCGTACGCCGCCAGTTCAAGGGCCAGGGTCCGCGTCAGGCTGATGACCCCCTCTTTGGCCGCGTTGTACGCCGCGACCAGGGCCGCCGGGTTCTGCCCGTTGATGGATGAGATGTTCACGATGGCGCCCGATCCCTGTCCCTCCATGATCCGGCCCGCGGCCCGGCAGCCGTAGAAGGTCCCGGTCAGTGTGACCCGGAGGACCCGATCCCACTCCCCATCGCCCAATTCGACGATGGGTGCGACCTGCTGGCCGACCCCGGCGTTGTTCACCAGGATGTCGAGCCGGCCGTGCGCTTCGGAGACCGCATCAAAGCACGCGTTCACCGAGGCGCTGTCCGAAACGTCGACGTAAGCGGGGAGCACGGACAGTCCCAGGTTTTCGAGGCTGCCGGCTTCCTCCTCGACCTTCTCGCGTTGCAGGTCGGCCATCACCACGGTCGCGCCGTTGCGTGCCAGTCGCTCCGAAATGCCCAGACCGAGCCCCTGCGCCGCGCCGGTCACGACCGCGATGCGGCCGTCTATGCGATGGGGATCGTCCATGACGTTGATCCTTTCATCTCTCCAGTCTCTCCTTGCCGATGTACATCTCGGTGTACACGGTATTGTTCTCCCAGAAGGGATAGAATCCCGCATGATCCTGTTTCAGTCCCTTAAGCCACGGCTTGCGGAGCTGGAACCGGTGGTCGTGCCACAGAAACGCCCCGCCTGCGTCGGAGGTCAGAATCCACTCCGCCTCTTCATAAAGTTGCATCCGCCTGCCCCGGTCGGTTTCCCTCCGGGCCCGGTCGATCAGGTCATTGTAACGCGCATTGTTCCAGTCGTGGCGGGTAAAACCGCGGGGCTGGGAGCGCCAGGGCACGCCGAGCAGGCTCTGGGGATCGGAAAAATCGGCGCCGTAGCTGACCATGCCGAAAGGTATCTCCCATTCGTACATCAACCGGTTGAAGGCGTTCGCCTGCATGTTGCGGATCTCGAGCCGGATGCCGAGTATGTCGAGCAGCTGTTCCTGGATCATCTGCACGGCCTGGCCGCGCTGTGACGAGGGCGTCGCGTCGCGAAGCCAGACTTCGAGGGCGGGGAACCCCCTGCCGCCGGGATATCCGGCTTCGGCCAGGAGGCGGCGGGCGGCCTCTGGATCGAACTGTTGCAGATGCCGCAGTTTTTCTCCGGTGTAGCCGGGGAAATTCGGGGGACGCATGCCGTAGGCCGGCCGGACTGCGCCCTTGAACAGGACGTCGGCTATGGTCTGCTTGTCGATGGCCCGGGCGATGGCCTGGCGCACGCGGACGTCGTTCAGGGGTGGTTCCCGGGTCCGGAAGAACAGGTATACCGTGGATACGCCGTTGAACTTCCAGAGCTGTTCGCTCAGCCCGGGATCATTCCGGATGCGATCGAGATCCGCCGGGCTTCCGACGCCGACCAGGTCCACTTCGTCGTTCTCGTAGGGAAGCAGCCCCACGCCGCCGGACGCACTGCCGGTCCCCGCCGTCCCCGAGAAGAGGCGGACGATCTTCCTGAGATGACCGGGGTTATTGCCTTTGTAATGTGGATTCAGCCGGAACGTCATGTACTTACCCTGCACCCATTCATCCAACCGGAAGGCCGAATTGCTCACGCTTCTTCCGGCCTCCGTCCAGCGCGCGCCGTATTTCTCCACCTGCCATCGCGGTACCGGCGAGGATGCCGTGTAAGAGGTGACGTAGGGGAGGTAGGCACAGGGTTCCTCGGTTTCGATTTCAAGGGTCAGTTCGCCGACCGCCCGTACACCGAGCAGGTCCGGGTCGGCGGTCTTTCGCTGGTTGTACGCTCTGGCGCCCTTGATGTCGTAGTAGAAGAAGGCGTACACGTTGCCGCTGTCCGGATGGAGCAGGCGCTTGTAGGTGTATTCGAAGTCGCGAGCGGTGACGGGTGTGCCGTCGCTCCAGCGCGCGCCGGGATGGAGGTGGAACGTCCAGGTCCTTCCGTCGGGAGAGCGTTCCCACCGGTCTGCCGCGCCGGGAATGAGCGCTTCGTTCTCGTCGACCATGCAGAGTCGTTCGAAGAGGAACGCGCTGCCCAGGGACTCGTACAGTGCGACGCTGACGTCCAGGCTGGAGGGTTCGTTGGAGAAGTAGCGGAATACCTGGCGTTCGGGCGGCGCCGCGTCCGCCGGGAGGGGCCGGGCCGCGGCTTCTTCCGACGGGACGGTCTCGACAAAAGGATAGCCGGGAAGGTCGGCGGAGCGGTTGCCGCAGGACGTGGCCGTAAGCAGGGCGACGATTAACCCATATAGGCAGAACGGGTAGTATGGTCTGCAAGGTACGAGCATGTGCCCTCGCCTTGCCCTTGGTGTTTCGCGGGCTCACATCCCGAGCAACTTCCTGGCGACCACGCGCGCTTCATCCAGCGTTTCCACGATATGGGCCTGCGGTACGCGCTGGATGATCCCAAGGGCGGAAAGGGTATCCTCGACGGAACCCGAAAGCGACATGACGATGAACGCCGTGTCTTCGCTCGTGGCGACGCCCATGAGCTGTTCGACGACCATGGCCGCGCTGTCGTCGATGTACGTGGCCCCGGAGAAATCGAAGATGACGACGTCATGGTCCTTGATGTCCTCGCTGATCACCCCCACCAGCTTCTTGGACGAGGCCACGGTGAAACTGCCCCGAAGCGCGACCAGGCCGACCCGGGCTGTGAATTCGTCCATGCCGGACTGTTCTTCTTCCGACGTAAAGAACTGACGGTCCAGCAGCGGAACGGACACCACGCTGTCCAGCTCGAGGCTTTCCAGCTTCCTGGCGTGGGCCATGCCGGCGACGATCAAGCCGATGGCCACGGCGGTGACCAGGTCGACGAAAACAGTCAGTCCCAGGGTGATCAGCAGGATGGAGAGATGCTCCCCTCGGAGACGGTGGATCCGCTTCAGCATCCGCCAGTCGACGATGTCCCATCCCACCTTCATGAGAATCCCCGCCAGCACGGCGTGAGGAATCGGCTCGACGACCCAGCCCAGGCCCATGAGGAGCACAAGCAGGATGACCGCGCGGATCGCGCCGGACAGGCGGGTGGTGCCGCCGGCCCGGATATTGGTTACCGTGCCCATGGTGGCGCCGGCGCCGGGGAGACCGCCGATCAGTCCGGCCACCATGTTTCCGATGCCCTGCCCAACCAGTTCCTGGTCCGCCCGGTGGCGCGTTCCCGTCAGCGAGTCGGCGATGAGGGAGGTGAGCAGGCTGTCCACCGAACCCAGCAGGGCGAGGATAAGCGCGGGCTCGATGGCGCGCAGGAGGAAGTCGGCGGTAGGCGGCACGAGGACGATCTCCGGCAGGCCGGAAGGAATGATCCCGATGACCGGTACATCGGTCAGCCAGAGCACGCTCAGCAATGTGCCGACGACGAGGGCGACGAGGGTGCCCGGAACGATACGTGACAGCCGGCCTGGCCAGAGCACGCCGACGGCCAGGGTGACAAAGGCGACCGAGAAGGCGCTGTAGTTGATGTCCCCGATGACTTCCGACAGTACGCGAATGGTGCCGACCACGCCGCCTGGCGCGGCTGGCGCGCCGATAAAGGGCAGGGCCTGAATCAGCATGACGATCAAGCCGATCCCGGACATGAATCCCGAGATCACCACGTGGGGGGTGTAGGCGACGTAACGGCCGATTCGCAGCACACCCAGCAGAATCTGCAGGAAGCCGCCCATCATGACCACGATCAGGGCTTCGCTCATCGAGCTGGCGTGTTCCGTAATGATGACCGCCATGGCCACGGTCATGGGCGCCGTGGGGCCGGAAATCTGGGAACGGGTACCGCCGAACAGCGCGGCGAACAGGCCGACGCCGATCGCGCCGTAAAGCCCGGCTGCCGCGCCCATGCCCGACGCGACGCCGAAGGCGAGTGCGACCGGCAGGCCCACAACCGCCGCGGTAATCCCACCGAACAGATCGCCGCGGAAAGTGTCCAGGCTGTAGTTCGACATAGCGCTCATGTTCCTGGCTGATTGGGCTTGCATCACGGAGAAAGCAACGTATCTTCGCTGTTTAGATGATATACATCGATCTGGCAAGGTCAATGTTTCCATGCATGTACTATCAACCCGCATGGCAATAGCGACGCGCGAATCATATAGTAAAGGACGACTGCGACCATGTGCGGCCGCCTCTCACAGAACCTGACCTGGCAGCAGATCTACACGCTGTACACACTGCCTGTTTCCGCGCCTCGGCTTGATCCGCAACCCCGATTCAACGGTGCGCCAACCCAGGAATTCGCGCTCTGCCGCCTGGACGAAAGCGGGTTGAGATCCATGTCCGTGCTTCGCTGGGGACTGGTCCCGTTCTGGGCCAAAGACGTAAAGATCGGTGCGCGGATGATCAACGCCCGGGCGGAGTCCGTCCAGGAAAAGCCGGCCTTCCGATCGGCCTTCCGCACGAGGCGGTGCCTCATCCCGGCGAATGGATGGTTCGAATGGAAGCGGTTCGGGCCGGCCGGTGGCGGCAAGCAACCGTATTTCCTGGCGCTTGAAAACGGTTCAGCCCTCTCCTTCGCCGCGCTGTGGGAGCAGTGGGGCCGGGACGGCCAGCATCTCGAGACTTTCACCATCATCACGACTGAAGCTTCGTCCGCACTTGCGGATATACACGATCGACAGCCCGCGGTGGTCGATCCGGACGACTTCACCGATTGGCTCGATCCCGGTACGCCCGCGGAGACGCTGCAGGAGATCATCGGAACGGCCCACGAAGGACCCTATGAAATCCGTCCTGTGAGCGACCAGGTAAACCGGGTGGCCAACGACACGCCGGACATACTGAAGCCGCTGGAAAAGCAAACGCTGTTCTGACGGCTTGACGCGATCCAGAGTACGCGAGGCACGAAACGTGGTTCAACCACACCGTGGGATTCCGCAGGACGATGCCGGAACGCTCCGGCGACTCGTTCTGGTCGTGCTGACGTTCGGCATCGTCGGCGTTGGTTTCGAACTGGTGCTGCTGGATCACATGGAAGATCCCTGGCAATGGGCGCCGATCGTACTGCTGGCCGCCGCGCTGCCGGTTTCGATCTGGCTCATCCTCTCGCCCGGCATCGCCGTCATTCGGACGTACCAGGCCATGATGGTCCTGTTTGTACTCTCCGGATTCGTGGGGCAGTGGCTGCACTACCAGGGCAACGTGGAGTTCGAACTGGAAATGTATCCTTCGCGGCAAGGGCTCGAACTGGTGTGGGAGGCGTTGGGCGGCGCTTATCCGTCCCTCGCGCCGGGCACCATGATATTGTTCGGTTTGCTTGGCCTGGCGGCCTGCCGTCGGCATCCGGCCCTTCATTCAATACCAGTAACCACCAATTCCCTGGAGAAACCATGACGAACTTTATGAAACCGCGGTCTGTTTTGTTACACGCGCTGATCACCGGCCTGTTCGCGGTCGTGATGGGAGGATGCGGCGGTTCGGAAACGGACGGTTCGGGCAGTCCGGGCAGCCCAGGCAGTCCGGACGATGCCGCCCAGGTCGAATCGGCCGTCGAATCGGCGTCTGCGGTCATTAATCCCAATCTCGCCGGTAACGACGAACTCGCGATGCTTCCGGGCATGACCGCCGAGCTTGCTGACGCGGTACTGGATGCGCGTCCCTTCATGGACATGATCGAACTGGACGGGCTGGTCGCCGGGCACGTGGGCGGAGATGAAGCCGCCGCGCTTTACGCAGGCATGTTTATACCCCTGAACCTGAACACGGCTTCGGACGCGGAGATTCTGCTGGTGCCCGGCGTGGGGGACCGGATGCTTCATGAATTCAAGGAGTACCGCCCCTATCTTTCCATCGCCCAGTGGCGGCGGGAGATGGGCAAGTACGTGGATGACGCGGAGGTCGCCCGCATGGAGCAGTACGTGTTCGTCCCCATCGACCTGAATACGGCCACCGACGAGGAGATACTCGCCGTACCCGGCGTGGGCGAACGCATGGCCCATGAATTCAGGGAATACCGTCCGTATACCAGCATGGAGCAGTTTCGCCGTGAAATCGGGAAGTACGTGGACGACGGCGAGGTGGACCGGCTGGCAAGATACGTGGAGATCCGAAGCCAGGATCCGTAGAAATAAGCGTGCTGTGTGCGGGGTATCTGCAGCAGGAAGTGTGCTGTATGCGGGCGAATCTGTAATCGGGGTGGGGGGATTTGAACCCCCGACCCCCTGCTCCCAAAGCAGGTGCGCTGACCGGACTGCGCTACACCCCGTAAATCTCGGACAATGATACGGTTCGCCGGTGGGCCTGTCAAGGCAAACCCCGGTCGCAGCGTCCCTTGAGCGGGCCCTGAGTGGGCCTTGGGCGCCCCTTGAGTTGACCCGGTAGCGGTAGACTGTGGAATTCGATCCATGAAACTGGCCGTCAACGGAAGAATGGACGCCGAACACCTCGCCTTCGCCCGTCAACTGGGGGTAACGGACGTGGTGAACGGGGTGCCGGACTGCGACTTGTCTAAGGGGTATTACGACTTCCATGACCTGTCGCTCCAGAAGGCACGCATTGAAGATGCCGGCCTGTCCTGGTCGGTGCTCGAGGGCGTACCCCCCGAGTGGTGCGACAAGATCAAGCTGGGACTGCCGGGACGTGACGAGCAGATCGACAACTGGTGCAGGACGCTGGAGAACATGGGCGCAGTGGGCATCCCCGTCCTGGGTTACTTCTTCAGCCTGCGCAACGTGGGCGGCAACTACGGGCTGCGCACGTCAAAATCGACACCGAGCCGGGGCGGCGCGATCGTCACCCGTTTCGACTACGAACAGATCCGGGGCGCGAGGCAGGACTACTGGTTTCCCCCCATTCCCCCGGACCTGGAATGTTCCGATGAGGACATGTGGAACAACGTCGCCTATTTCCTGGAGGCGGTCATACCGGCGGCCGAGCGGGCCGGGGTGCGCATGAGCCTGCACCCGGACGACCCGCCCATATCGCCCATCGCGGGAATCGCCCGGGTCTTCCGCAGCCACGAGGCCCTCGCGCGGCTCGTCGACCTCGTACCCAGCGACTGCAACGGCCTGGGCTTCTGCCAGGGCACCATTTCGGAGATGCCGGGCGACGTGCTCGACGCTATCCGGTATTTCGGCGGCCGGGACAAGATCAACTACGTCCATTTCCGGTTCGTATCAGGGCCCGTTCCCGCGTTCTCAGAGACCTTCATCGACCAGGGCCACGTGAATCCCATGGATTCCCTGCTGGCCTACGACGAAGCCGGCGTGGACTGTCCCATGATCGACGATCACGTGCCGCGGCTGGCCACAGATCCGGAGGGGCAACGTAACACGTCCAGGGCCTTCGCGCTGGGCTACATGAAAGCGCTGCTGGATAACGTCGGGCGATGCCGGGAAGGTGTGGCGTGATCCGCGTCGACCGGGACCGGTTCCTGGAGGAGGGTTTCCTGGTTCTGCGCGGCGTGATCCCGCCGCGGGATCTCGAGGTCCTTCGCCGCAGCTACGAAATCCTCGTGGACCGGCAACGGAGGATCTGGACGGACGAGGCGGCCCGGGGCAAGGCGCCGGCCGACCTGTGGCGGACTTCCGCCCAGCCGCGGCTGAACCTCACGCGGCCGCCGGAACTGGGCGATAGGGAATCGGGGCCTGCTTTCGCGTTCTGGCTTCACGAGAACGTTCAGGGCGTGAGCAGTGTGCTCCTCGCCGAAGACGACGCGCCGCCCACGGAAATGATGCTCATGTGCAACCCGCTGAGAGACCACGGTCCCGCCCGGTGGCACCGTGATTTCTATCCGCCGTTGAACTGTCCGCTCATGGCCTATGCGGACGATATCCTGGAAAGCGGACCCCGGTACGTCCAGTGGAACGTACCGCTTTACGATGACAGCGTGCTTTGGGTCGTTCCGGGCAGCCACGTCCGGCGCAACACATCCGAAGAAAACGCGTCCATGTCCAGGGATCCCAGGGCTCCGGTCCCGGGCGGCGTGCAGACCCGGCTGCAGGCGGGGGACGGCGTCGTCTACATTCTTCCCATACTCCACTGGGGGAGCAACTACTCTACGAAAATGCGCCGCACCATTCACGGGGGGTTCGCGCGCCTGACGCACTGGCATACGACGGCCTGGATCGAGCACCTTGCACCCGTGGCCCGCGATACCTGCCTGCGCTGGCACGAGCGCGCCGCCGGCTACGTGAACCACGGGGAGGCGGCGCTCCGCGCGGTCCTGGCCGCGGACACCGGCGCCTATCGAAGCGCGCTGGACGCCCTGCATCCCGGAAGGGGCGAGAAAGGCGTCGTCAAGTCGACGATCTGTCTCAGCAAAACGGCCCGGCATATATACAACCAGCGCTGCGTGGACCCGGACGGCCTTACTGCGCCGGAAGCCCTGGGCATTGAATCGGTCCATCCCATGACCCTGCAATGGGGCAGGCCGCTCGGTGACCGCTTCACCCCGGAGGAAGCGGAAGTCCTGTGGACGCGGTTCAAGCCCGTCGACGACCTCGTGCAATCCGACGAGAACCAGTTGCTGCCGGGTTTCCAGGGCGGCGAGACCCGCTATTACTTCGAAGAAGTCCCGCCGGCGCTCACCTCGGACAACTGGTACGCTTCATGGACCACCGGATGTATAGGAAACGGGGCATCCCCATCATGAAACCACCTTCCCTGCTCTCCTTCGAGGCCGTTGTCGGCCAGTCTGATCCAGCCATATATAACATTCAATCCAGCGCACCGGGACCGGAAGGCAGCCTGCCGCTCACCGGCGATATGCTGCGGGAAAGTCCAAGCGGCGACCTCTTCGGCCTGTCCCAGAACGTGGGCATGGGTTGGAGTCCGAAGGCGCTGAAACGCCGGGAATACCTGATCCTCAGCACACAGGGAGGGATCCGCGCATCCGATGGAACGCCCGTGGCCCTGGGGTACCACACGGGCCACTGGGAGGTCGGCCTGCTCATGCACGCGGCCGCCGAGGAGCTCACGGCCCTGGGAGGCATCCCCTTCGGCGGCTACTGCACCGATCCCTGCGACGGACGCACCCAGGGCACAACGGGCATGATGGACAGCCTGCCCTATCGAAACGACGCGGCCATGGTCTTCCGGCGGTTGATCCGGTCGTTGCCGACGCGCCGCGGCGTGATCGGCGTGGCAACTTGCGACAAGGGGCTGCCCGCCATGATGATCGCGCTGGCGGCGTCCCACGACCTGCCCTGCGTGCTGGTGCCGGGCGGTGTCACCCTGCCGCCCGAGGAAGGTGAAGACGCCGGCATGATCCAGTCCATCGGCGCCCGGTACGCCCACGGTGAGATCACGCTCGAATACGCGGCGGACATGGGCTGCCGGACCTGCGCGTCGCCGGGCGGCGGCTGCCAGTTCCTCGGTACGGCGGCCACTTCGCAGGTCGTGGGCGAAGCCTTCGGCCTCTCCCTGCCCCACAGCGCGCTGGCGCCGTCGGGACAACCCATCTGGATCGACATGGCTAAGCGGTCTGCCCGCGCGCTGATGCGGCTGGACGCCGAGGGAATGACCGTTCGAAAGATCCTGACCGAAAAAGCGCTCGAGAACGCCATGACGGTCCATGCCGCCTTCGGAGGCTCCACCAACCTGCTGCTGCACATCCCCGCGGTCGCCCATGCCGCCGGGCTGGAGCGGCCTGGAATCGAGGACTGGGCAAGGATAAACCGTCAGACTCCCAGGCTGGTGGACGTGCTGCCGAACGGGCCGTCGGGCCATCCCACGGTGATTGCCTTCCTTGCCGGCGGCGTGCCGGAAGTCATGCTTCACCTGCGCGAAGCGGGTCTGTTGAACGAATCGGTGCTTACCGCGGCCGGGACAACCCTGGGCGAGGTCCTGGACTGGTGGCAGGCGTCCGACAGGCGGCGGCTGGTCCGCGAGCGCCTCGAGAAGGTGGACGGGATCGACCCGGACGACGTGATCATGTCCCCCGATCGCGCTCGGAGCCGGGGGCTGACCAGCACGGTAACCTTCCCCGTGGGCAACCTCGCGCCGGAGGGATCGGTCATCAAGAGTACGGCTATCGACCCGGACGTCGTCGATCCGGACGGAGTGTACCGGAAAACGGGACCCGCACGGGTATTCACGCGGGAACGGGACGCCATCGCCGCCATTAAAAGCCGGGACGAGGACCGGATCAAGCCGGGCGACGTGCTGGTGCTCATCTGCCGGGGTCCCATGGGCGCCGGCATGGAGGAGACCTACCAGATCACCGCCGCGCTGAGGCACCTGTCCTTCGGAAAGCACGTCGCCGTGGTGACCGACGCACGGTTCTCCGGTATCTCGACGGGCGCCTGCATCGGTCACGTCGGTCCCGAGGCCCTCGCGGGCGGCCCCATAGGGAAGATCATCGACGGCGACCTGGTGGAAATCGTCATAGACCGGAACAACCTGACCGGATCCATCAACCTGGTCGGCAGCGGGGATTCCACAGTCGGTGTGGAAGAGGGTAACCGGCTGCTGGCCGGGCGATCGCCGAGGAACGACCTGGCCGTCGACCCGAACTTGCCCGACGACACCCGTCTCTGGGCCGCACTGCAGCAGGCCGGCGGCGGCGCGTGGGGCGGATGTGTCTACGACGTGGACGAGATCGTTCAGCGATTGCAGCACGGTGGCCTCGCCGGGGTACGGGAACCGTCAAGGAACCCGGTTCAGGCGTCGTCGCCGAAGACGGAAGCGCCTCCAACGACCTCCACGTCCCGACCGGTGAAGCCCGCGAAGCCGGCGCCACCGAAGACGAAGGCAGGCAAAAATGGCAGATAACCCGGCCAAACTCGACCTGAAAGTGCGGTACTACCAGGACAGCACCCCCGCCGATGTGCCCTGCAGGGAGGAGCACTTCATCCGCCGGGAGATCCGGATGGACCTGCCCGTCGAACAGACGGCACTCGTGCTGGTGGACCTGTGGAACACCCATTTCATCGACAGCTGGATCGAACGGGCCGCCCGGGTCACGCGGGAGGCGATCGTACCGGCCATCGAGATGAGCCGGAAGGCCGGCCTGCCGGTTATCCATGCCCCGTCGCCCGAGGTGGCGCGGCGGTTTCCCCAATCGTCCCGGAATCCGGCGGCGCCCGAGCCGGAGCGCGGCGGCGCGGACTGGCCGCCCCCGGCGTTTCGGAGCAGGGAAGGCGCGTTCCAGGCCTACCGCGGTCCCCGGAGCCAACCCCCGGGCATCGGTCTCCACTGGGATCCCATCAGCGACGGCCTGACGGTGTCTCCGGCCGTGGAGGTCCGCGACGAAGACGTGGTGATCACCACCGGCGCCGAACTGCACGAGGTGCTGGCCGAACGGAACGTGCTCCACCTGGTCTACGCCGGTTTCGCTACCAACTGGTGCGTCCTGGGCAGGGATTACGGCATCCGGTCCATGGCCCGGTACGGATACAATATCGTGTTCCTGCGCGACTGTACCGCGGGCGTCGAGTTCCCGGACACGCTGGACGAGCTTTTCGTAACGGAAATCGCGGTCCGCGAGATCGAGCAGCAGTTCGGATTCTCGGCGTCCAATGCGGATTTCTTCGAGAGTTGTCGGAAGGTTTCGGAAGGGAACGCGGATTGATCGTCGACACCCACACCCATTTCTACGATCCCTCCAGGCCGCAGGGCGTGCCCTGGCCCCGTGCAGACGACGCGTTTCTTTATCGTAGGATCATGCCGGAGGATTTCAAGCGCGAGGCGCTGGCCGATGGCGTCACGGGCACGGTCGTGGTGGAAGCCAGCGCCTGGGTGGAGGACAATCAGTGGATCCTGGACCTGGCCGAGGAAGACCCCTTCCTGCTGGGTCTCGTGGGTCACCTGGAACCACCCGATGAGGATTTCGAGTCCGACCTGGACCGTTTCGCCGCCCATGACCTCTTCTACGGCATCCGGCTGGGGAAAGCGCCGGTGGACGATCCAGTGTATCTTAAGGCGCTGGAGCAACTCGCCGCCCACGACCTCACGCTGGACCTGCTCGTGGGCAAGGAGTGGCTGGCCGGTGTGACCGCCTGTGCGGCCCGATTTCCCGGTCTCAGGATCGTGCTGAACCACCTCGCCCACGTGCCGGTAACCGGCGGCCGCCCGGACGAGGAGTGGACAGCCGGCATCTCCTCCGCCGCGGCCCATCCCAACGTATTCTGCAAGATATCGGGCATGGTGGAACTGGCGCGGGACGATCCTCCGCCGGAGGACCCGGCCTACTATAAACCGGTCCTCGATGTGCTCTGGAACGCCTTCGGGGAGAACCGTCTGCTCTATGCCAGTAACTGGCCGGTATCCTGGAGATTCGCTTCTTACCGCCAGGTGCAGGCACTGGCCATGGCCTGTCTCGAACCGCGAGGTTCGGAAGCCCTGGATAAAGTCATGGGGAAGAACAGCAGGGACGCCTACAGGTGGGTGCCGCGAAGCTGACGGGCGTGAGGGTGCCGCGAAGCTGACGGGCGGCCGCCATGCTACCGTATTGACGCTTTGCTAACGGTCTTCGATCGGAACGTACTGGCAGACGTCGTCGCCGGTATAGATCTGGCGGGGGCGGGCGATTTTCTGTTCCGGGTCGTCCAGCATCTCCGCCCACTGGGCCAGCCAGCCCACGGTGCGGGGAATGGCGAAAAGCACCGGGAACATTTCGAGCGGGAAGCCCATGGCCTGGTAGATGAGACCCGAATAGAAGTCGACGTTCGGATAGAGTTGCCGGTTGACGAAATAATCGTCTTCAAGGGCGATCCGCTCGAGTTCCACGGCGACGTCCAGCAGCGTGTTTCTCTCGGTCACGCCCAGTACCCGGTGGGTCATCTCCTTGAGGATCTTGGCCCGGGGATCGTAGTTCTTGTACACCCGGTGACCGAACCCCATGAGCCGGATATCTCCCTGCTTGACCTTCTTGATGTAAGCGGGCACGCGGCTGATGTGGCCGATTTCCTGCAACATGTGCAGCACCTGCTCGTTCGCCCCGCCGTGCAACGGACCGTACAGGCCGGCGGCGGCGGCGGCCACGGACACGTAGGGATCGGGCAGCGAACTGCCTACGCTCCGCATCGCGTTGGCGCTGCAGTTCTGCTCGTGGTCCACGTGCAGGATGAACACTACATCCAGCGCTTTTTCCAGCACGGGATCGGGCGTGTACTTCTCCGTCATCTTGTACATCATGGACAGGAAGTTGCCGCAGTAACCCAGGCCGTTGTCCGGGTAGGTGTAGGGAAAGCCCTGGCTGTGCCGGTACGCGAAAGCGGCGATGGTCGGGATCTTGGCGATGAGCCGGTGGATCTGTTCGTTGCGGATTTCCACGTCGCGGATCTGCTTCGCTTCCGGGTAGAAAGTGGAAAGCGCGGCGACCGTGCTGATCAGGATCCCCATGGGATGGGCGTCGTAACGGAACCCGTCCATGAACTTCTTGATATTCTCATGGACGATCGCGTGATGCGTGATGTCGTAGGACCATTCGTCCAGTTCGGTCCGGGTCGGCAGCATGCCGTGGACAATCAGGAAGGCGACTTCGAGAAAGGAACTGTTGACCGCCAGGTCCTCGATGGGGTAGCCCCGGTAACGCAGGATGCCCTTTTCCCCGTCGATGTGGGTTATGCTGCTCCGGCAGGAGGCGGTGTTGGTGAACGCCGGGTCGTAACCCAGCAGGCCGAAGTCGTCATCGGACACCTTGATCTGTCGAAAGTCCGTCGTGGGGATCGCGGCGCCGTACCGGGGATAGGTCCCGTACAGGATCGGGATCTCGTATTTTTTGCCGGTCCGGTTGTCGATGACCGTCAACGTGTCGGGCATTCAGTACGACCTCCTGCAAACTGGCTGGATGAAATCACAGGCTCCGGGATTTGCGCGCCGTGAAAGCAACAAATTAATGAATCGCGGCCCTTCGGTCAACCGATATTCGATTCCCGTTCGCCCGGATCAGGCAGCAGTCGCGAGTATGGATCGACATCGACCACACGACCTTGCGTCAGGCACGCGTGGGATCACGTGTGGGATGTTGGATGTACGGAGGACTACGGGGAACGGCGCCGGGCCATCAAGTATCTTTTCAGGCCAGGCCTGGCCGGAGGACTGCGCGGGAGGTCGCCGGTTACGGATCTACCCAGCGGCCATCCGATTTAATCAGGTCGACCAGCTCGTGGACACCTTGTTTCTGTGGAACGCTCATTTTGACACATTCCCGCCCGCGGTAGAGCGAGATGATCCCGTTGGCCCGTCCGACATAGCCGTAATCCGCATCGGCCATCTCTCCGGGACCGTTGACGATGCATCCCATGACGGCGATATCGAGACCCGCGAGGTGATCGGTGGCCGCCTTGACTTCCGCCAGCACGTTTTCCAGGTTGAACTTGGTCCGCCCGCAGGAAGGACAGGCGATGAACTCGACCTTGGTGCGGCGCAGGCCCAGCGACTGGAGGATATCGTAACAGACCGGTATTTCGTGGGCCGGATCCTCGGCGAGTGATACGCGGATGGTGTCGCCGAGCCCTTCGGCCAACAGCGTGCCGATGCCCGATGTGGACTTGATCCTGGCATACTCGCCGTCGCCGGCTTCGGTGACGCCCAGATGCAGGGGATAGTCCATGCCTTCTTCGTCCATACGGCTTGCCATGAGCCGGTTCGCCTGGATCATGACGGGCACGCGGGATGCCTTAAGCGAGACGATGAGGTTCCGATAGTCCCGTGCCTCGCAGACCCGGATGAACTCCAGCGCGGACTCCACCATGCCGAGCGGCGTGTCTCCGTAGGTCACCGTCATGCGGTCCGACAGGGATCCGTGGTTCACGCCTATGCGCATGGCGATGTCCCGCTCCTGGCAGACCTCGATAACCGGCGCCAGGTCTTCCTCCACTTTCCGTCGTGCCGCTTCGAATTCTTCCTGCGTGTACTCGATGGTATCGGCCAGTCGCTGGAACACGAACAGGCCGGGGTTGATCCGCACCTTGTCGACGGACCGGGCGACTTCCTCGGCTATCCGGGTGCCCTGGTGATGGACATCGGCGACCAGGGGCACGTCCACACCCCTCAGGTCGAGGGTATGCTTGATTTCACGCAGGCTGTGGGCGTCCGCCAGCGTAGGAGTGGTCACCCGCACGATTTCACAACCGAGTTCGTGCAGTCGGACGATCGACTCCACGCACGCCGCCACGTCCCGCGTGTTCTCCGTGATCATCGACTGCACGGCAATCGGATGCTTGCCGCCGACCATGATGTTACCTACGCGTACTTCACGGGTCTTTCGCCGCGGATAGGTCATGTCCATGCGGTGAACTCCTTTCGGCTCTTCGTAACGTAAGTGCCAACAGTCGATTGTCAACCCCTTAATGCCCGCGTACCGGCCCACGGGAATCGTCGAAGACTGCCGGCCACACTTCGAAGGCGCATGTCCGATCTGTGGAGCGTAACAAGCCGAAATCCGGCCCGTTTCGGATCGCCGCACGATAAGCGGGGTGGATGGCTGATGAGGAACCCCGGTCCCGCCGGAATCCCGGTCACAGCTAATCCCCGGTCCCGGCGGATTTCTCCAGACAACGATCCATCCCCGCTTTCGAAACAAGGTGTCGCGGGTTTACGGGCCGCGAATCGTCATTCTTGGATGCATGACTGCTCCTTCCTTCTGCGTCTACGACGCCTGGTGCCTTCGCACACGCACTTGGTAAAGTGTTCGTAATCACGAAACCTGCTTTGCATCTTGCGCCTGAGGCGATACATGCAGTCGTAGATCATCTGTCCCATGCGTTGTACGGGCACCCCCATCAGTTCGGCAATGTCCTCCCTGGCCAGTTCCCCTTTCAGTTCCCTGACGTACATTTTGAGGACGGTCCGGCATCGCGGACCCGTGTAGTATTTGAGGGCAGTATGCAACAGGTAAATCTGTTCTTCTTCTTCCAGTTTCTTGAATAACCGGCCGGGACCGTTATTCTTATTAGGGTCTTCGATCTGCAGCCCCGACTCGGTGTTCGATGCGAACCAGTCGATATCGACGAACTTGATTCCCCGCCCCCTCGCGACCCCCATCCGCGAAGGCATGGCATCAAGACACTTTATCTTGGCGATGCGGATCACGTAGGTGCTCAACGCACTGCGGAATTCGAACTTGGGAAGACTCTGCAAGACCGCGATGAATATGTCATTGAGGATGTCTTCCTTTTCACTCGCCGGTATCCAGTACGCTTTCTTGTAAACCCAGAAATGAACGGGCATGTCCGACATGAAAAACGATTTGTAGAGTAGACTCTGCGCATCCGATCGACCTTCAAGGCATGCGTGTATCAGATGTAAGTCCGCTGGCCTGCCTGTTTGCTTGTTCATGGTCTCAAAGAAACTACCTTTCCATTGAAAGCGCTTGAGATCGAAGGGCCGATCAAGCGCGAAGGGTGCACCCGGCATTATTTGAATACCCGGATCGAAGTATACGGTTACGGGTATTCCACTACCCTGTCCCTGCGTCCGTGCGGATCTTTCGCGATTCCGCCGGTTCAATGACACGGGTGCCGGCAACTGACGCTGATTACAGTGGCACTGAAATTGATCGCTGCTCCTTCCACGGGCGACGCGGACATCACAGCAGTCTTACTGTTCTGATCGAGGCGGTAGATGGTACACGCCTGTATGCATCGAAGCGCAGACCGGATACCCAGGTGCTGCTTTTCCTTCGTATCGCAAACCGGTTACAGCCCCGTGGCGCCTTGTCGCGGCGGACCGGTTTCATGTACGGTTACGATGCATCCTAAGGCCGGTTTAGTGCATGGTGCGTGAAATGCCGTGCCGGCCGTTTCATATATCAGTATATAATAATAACAATGCAATGAACAGCTATATATGATTAAATTAATTAAAATGTACACGTGTTCATTTAGGCGAAAATAAAAGTACCATTAGCAGTTATCTTGTTTAGTCGTGGATAGTGAGCGCAAACTCGAATCAAAAATGGAAACTTGACATTTCAGGGGTTTTTTCGTTAACGTGCAATAATTCATCAGTGTAGTAGTGTGTCAGTTCGCCTGGATCCAGGATTCGGTTTTGCTTCAAGTCCCAACGTCTTACGCCAGTGGTTATGAGAAGGCGCGTTCCCTGAACCCGGAATACGCCGACAATTACATCAGGCACACCATGGTCGGCGACGAGGATCTGGATCCCGTGATGGATGAGCTTTCCGGTATGCCGCCGGGCGAGATGCACCAGTACATCCATGCGGGGCTGCACCAGGAAGAGGAATGGTTGAGTAAGGCGCCTGAAGTCCTGCAGCGCTATTTCAGGGAGGTCGATTCGAAGATCCCCGAATGGGTCGAGTTCGAAACCTTCCGCCCCGCCGTGGTCGGATTCCACAAGAACATGCCGGAAATACTGGTGGCTTTTGTGACCGCAGCCCTGCTGGAAGGATTTACGACGCTCATCAGCAAGTCCTTCTACCTGACCGGGCGGGTACACTCAGAAAACGCAACCCGCCGTTTCAAGCAGAATAACCGACATCTACTGGAAATCTTTCTGCCCGGCGGCCTGCGCAGGGAAGGGGACGGCTACCGCCTTTCCGCCCGGATCCGTTTCGTGCATGCCATGGTGCGCCGCCTGATGAAAGACTCCGATATATGGGATACCGGGGCCTGGGGCACGCCCCTGAGCGCCGCCCATATAGGCCTGGCGGTCAGTATTTTCTCGGCGCAGATCCTGAAGCATTCAATTTCGCTGGGCGCTGTCTACACGCAGGAGGAAAGGGAGAGTTTCGTAAAGGTCTTTCGTTACACCGGCTACATCATGGGCGTCCCGGAGAGCATCCTGATGAAGGACGAGAACGAAGCCCGGACGATCATCGATATCGGATTCATGTGCGAACCTCCTCCCGACGAGCACTCGATCGCGAACGCAAACGCACTGATCCATGCCGGTCCGGCGCTGCTGAATATCACGGATCCCAATGAAGTAGCCGCCGCCCTCAAGACCTTGTATAATATCTCTCGTGCTCTGCTGGGACACGAACTGGCCGATGCGCTGCATTACCCGAAAAGCAGTACCTTTGGCGTCCTGTTCGCCCATCGCTTGAAAAACCGCATCAGTCGCGTGAAGAACCTGTTGTTGAAAACGAGAGGCCGGCAGACGAAACTGGACAATTTCTCGCAGATGCTTCAGCTTTCGGCCTACGACGATATCGGCATGAGTTATCGGCTTCCCGATAAAGTCAAGGCGTCTGAATCCAGCAAATGGTAGCGCGATCAATTGCACCTGGATAATTACATAGACGCAATCCTGCGCCATCGCTGGCTTGTTATTCCGCTTACCTTGCTGTTCATGCTCGCCATGGCGGCCGGCGCCAGGAATATCATCGTCTCCAACGAGCATCGCGTCATGTTCGGCGAGAACAACCCCCAACTCGCCGCCTTCGATGCGCTGGAAGACATCTACTCCGTCTCAAACACCGCACTGATCGCCATCGCACCCCGGGACGGTTCCGTCTTCACCCGAGAAGTGCTCGGCGTCGTCGAAGACCTCACCGAAAACGCCTGGCTCGCTCCGTACTCGACGCGGGTGAATTCCCTTACGAACTACTTTCACAGCGAAGCGATGGAAGACGACCTCATCGTGGGGCCGCTCGTCGAAGACGCCTCGTCGCTGGGCGAGGCCGACCTGGATCGTGTCCAGACGATCGCGCTGGGTTCTCAGGAGGTGATCGGAAGGCTTGTTTCTCCTGACGGCCGCGTGGCCGGCCTGGCGGTCAACTTCGTGCTGGGCGACAACCCGGACCTCGCGGTGATCGAGCTGACCGACTACCTGGACGGCATGCTGGACGATGCGAGGGCGGCGAACGGGGAAGTGGACTTCTACCTGACGGGCGACGTGGTCATGAACCGGGCGTTTGCCGATGCCACCCGGGACGACCTGGAAACACTGCTCCCCATCGTCTTCGTCCTCATCGTGATCACGTCGACCCTTCTCATGCGGTCCTTGCTGGGAACGGGCATCATTGTCATCATGATCGGTTTCGTGATTTCGACGACGATGGGACTTGCCGGCTGGTTCCACACGGTATTCAGCCCGGTGAATTCCGGTGTCCCAATTATCGTCATGGCGATTTCCGTCGCCCAGGCGGTCCACATCATCACCCACGCGCTCTCGGGGATAAGACGGGGAGAGGACCGGGACACGGCGGTCAAGGTATCCATAAAGACGAATGCCTACCCGGTGTTCCTGGCCTCGATTACCACCGCGATCGGGTTTCTCAGCCTGAACTTCTCGGATTCGCCGCCCTTTCACATTCTTGGCAACTTCGTGGCGTTCGGGGTGATGATCACGTTCGTCTACGCCATGACGCTCTTGCCCGCGCTGCTTTCAGTCCTTCCGCTGCGGGCCCGCGCAGGTGGTTTCCGGCAACCGGTCTTCTTCGATCGCCTGGGTGATTTCGTCGTCGCGCGTCGTAAGCCGCTGCTGTGGTTAATCGGGCTTATGACGGTCGTCCTGATCACCGGCGTGCCCAGGAACGTTTTGACCGACAGCTGGCCGGATTACTTCGACGAGCGCTACGAGTTTCGGCGGGATACGGATTTCGTCATGGACAACCTGACCGGATTGTTGTCCATGGAGTATACCCTGGCCGCGGAGGAAGAGGGCGGGATCACCGATCCGGATTACCTTCGGCAGGTGGAGGCTTTCGCGGAATGGAACCGGAGCCAGCCCGAAGTGGGCCACGTGCAGGCCTTCCCGGACATCATGAAGCGGCTGAACAAGAACATGAACGGCGACGATCCGGACTTCTTCCGGATCCCCGAAGCCCAGGATCTCGCGTCGCAGTATCTACTGCTCTACGAACTTTCACTGCCCTTCGGCAGCGATCTGAACGACCGGATCGATGTCTCCAAGTCCGCGACGCGCATGACGGTCGTGATCCGCGGCCGATCAAGCCAGGACCTGCAGGACCTGGCCGAACGGGGCGAAACCTGGCTGCGCGAGAACGCTCCCGCGCTCGCGACCGAAGCCACCGGGCTGAGCGTGGTCTTCGCCCACATCTCGCAACGCAACATCGAGTCTATGCTGCGCGGAACGGTGACCGCCATGGTGCTCATCTCGATCATCCTGGTCCTGGTCTTCAGAAGTTTTCGCTTCGGCCTCATCAGCCTGTTGCCGAATTTCGTACCCGCGGCCATGAGCTTCGGGCTCTGGGGGCACCTGGTCGGCGAAGTGGGCATCGCCTCGTCGGTGGTCATCGTCGTCGCCTTCGGCATCGTCGTGGACGATACGATCCACTTTCTCAGCAGGTACCTCCGGGCGCGCAAAGAGGAGGGCCTTTCGGCGGAAGAAGCGGTGCGCGTCACCTTCCGGTCGGTGGGTAAGGCGCTGTGGACCACGACGTTAGTCCTCTCCGCGGGGTTCCTGGCCTTCGCGGGTTCCGGTTTCCAGGTATCCTGGGCGCTCGGTCTGCTGGTCACCATCACCATCGCCTTTGCGATCATCGCAGATTTCCTGCTGCTTCCTCCCCTGCTTATGGCGCTAGACAGGAGAAAATCATGAAAACAGACCAACCAGTGCGACCGTCGGGTGTGCGATCGGCGCGAGTGCGACCGTCGGGTGTGCGACCGTCGGGTGTGCGATCGACGCCTTTGCGAACGTCGCGCGGATTGCGTGCCGCCGGGTTCTTCCTCCTGGCGATGTTCGTCCTGCCGGGCATGACGGCCCAAGAGGCGTGGGCAGGCGGTCCAGGCGGACCCGTCGATCAGGGCGGACCAGGCGGACCAGACGGACTAGCAGATCCTTCGGAAGAGAAGGGGCTGCAGATCGCCAGTGACGCCCGGAAGCAGGACGAGGGTTTCGGCAATTTATCGGCCGGCATGACCATGGTCCTGCGCAACAAGAAGGGGCAGGAGAGCGTCCGTGAAGTGCGCGTGAAGGTGCTCGAGGCGGAAGGCGAAGGCAACAAGAGTCTCTTCGTGTTCGACCAGCCACGCGACGCCCGGGGCACCGCGCTGCTCATTCACGGCCACAAGGACCGGCCGGATGACCAATGGCTCTACCTGCCGGCCCTGAAGCGCGTCAAGCGCATCAGTTCGTCCAATCGTTCGGGTTCCTTCATGGGAAGCGAGTTTACCTACGAGGACATGACGGTCCAGGAAGTGGAGAAATACACCTACCGCTACCTGCGCGACGAACCCTGCGGAGACGGCCTGGACTGCGTGGTTACCGAGCGCATCCCGGTGGAGAAAGGTTCGGTCTACCGCCGCCAGCTCGTATGGCGCGACAAATCGGCGCTCCGCGTCTGGAAAGTGGAGTACTACGACCGCAAGGACGCCCATCTCAAGACGCTTACCGTGGGTGAGTACCGGCAGTATCTCGACCGTTACTGGCGGGCCGGCAGCATGGCCATGGTGAACCATCTGACGGGCAAGAGCACCGACCTGGTCTGGACGGACTACCAGTTCGGGACCGACATCGACGACCGCGACTTCACCCGTACCGGGCTGAGGCGGGTGCGGTGATGCCCTCGCGGGCCCTCTCGCGGGCCCTGGTTCGCCTCCTGTGGTTCGGCGTCTGTCTGATCGGTGTCGCGATGCATCCGGCTTCCTCGCGCGGCCAGGCCGGAAGCTACTATTCCGACCTTACGGGCCGGCTTGCCGCGGAAAGCCGGTGGTTTCCCAAGACCGCCCTTTTCCAGGGCCAGGGTTCCCACGCAAGCGGATTCGTAGCGGAACCCAACCTCTACCTCGAAGACGAATCGGGCCGCATCCTCAATGTGACGCCCTGGTTCCGCTACGACAGCGCGGACGCCCGCCGAACCCATTTCGACCTGCGGGAAGCGTACCTCCTGCTTTCCGGCGCCGCCGGCAACGGGGAATGGGAACTGCGCCTCGGTGTCGACCGTGTTTTCTGGGGCGTGGTCGAATCCCGCCACCTGGTGGATATCGTCAACCAGATCGACCTGGTCGAACATCCCGACGAAAAGACCCGGATGGGGCAGCCCATGGCCTACGTGACCTGGTCGTCGGACTGGGGCGTGGTGGAACTGCTGGGCATGTCCTGGCACCGGAAACGCACGTTCCCCGGCAGCGATGGGCGGCTGCGCGCTTCCGTGGTCGTCGACAATGACCTGGCGGAATATGAAAGTTCGTCCGGGAAGTGGCATCCGGATTTCGCCGCCCGCTACAGTCATACCCTGGGCCTGCTGGACTTCGGCGCCAGCGTTTTCGACGGCACGGCCAGGGAGCCTTCCTTCGGACTGTGCTTTGATTGCGGTGCGCCGCTTGTGCCTACCGGTCAGGTCGGCCAATCTGGCCAGCCCGGTTCCACTGCCCCGCCTGGCTCGTTCAGTCCGCCCCCCGTACCCGTACTTTATCCCATATACCATCAGATCCGCCAGATCGGCCTGGACGCCCAGTGGACCACCGGGTCCCTGCTGCTGAAGTTGGAAGCGATCCGGCGGTCCGGTGCGCGCAACCTGGCGGGCGTGGAAGAGACCTTCAACGCCTTCGTGCTGGGCGGCGAGTACACGTTTTTTTCCTTGTGGAATACGGACGCCGACCTTACTCTTTTCGCCGAATGGGACCGTGACGGACGCGGCCGCCGCGCGACCAATTTCTATGAGAACGACCTCTTCGGCGCCCTGCGGCTCATGCTGAACGATGTCGACGGTACGGAGATGACGGTGAGTGTGCTGCACGATCTCGACAAGCGTCAGCGCATCTACGGGCTTGAACTGACGCGCCGGCTTTCGGATGCCTTTTCCCTGGACCTGGGAGCGGTTGCGATAACCAATATCGACCGCGACGATCTGTACTACGATCTCCGGCAGGACGGTTTTATTCAACTGGGTATCCATTACCATTTCTGACTCCGACGGCGATTCCAGTATCATGTCCAAACTGGTCCAGGGTATCTGGCCGGCGCTCTGCACGCCCTTTGATGAAGGACTCGAGTTGTCGCCCGGCCGGGTGGCGCCCCTGGTGCGTCACCTGGTGGACGCCGGAAGCGACGGCTTCTTCATCACCGGAGGGACGGGCGAAGGACGCCAGATGTCGGTTGCGGAACGACGGCGGATGTGCGAGACCGTAACCCGTGACGTCGCGGGCCAGGTCCCGGTGGTCTTTCACGTGGGTGGCACGACCACGGAGGATGCGGTCGTCCTCGCGTCGGAAGCCCGCACACTCGGCGCGGACGCCGTGGCTTCCGTCGCCCCCACGGACCAACCCAACGACCTGGCGGCCGCCGTACGACACTATGCCGCCATAGGAGGCGCTTCCGAGGTCCCATTCTACGTCTACTGGCTCGCGCGCGACGTGGACGGGCAGGTCTCGCCCGGGCAGTTCCTGGACGCCATGCACGCGGTGCCCAATTTCGCGGGCATCAAGTTTACGGACCCGAATTTCTTCGTGTTCCAGCAACTCGTAGACCTGTCCGGGGGCAGGCTAAACGCCATCACGGGGCCGGACGAGATGTGCGTGGCGGGCTTCGTGATGGGCAGCGACGGGGCCATCGGTTCCACGTACAACATCATGCCCCGTATGTTCCTGGGCATGTACGATGCCTTTCGAAACGGCCGAATCCAGGAAGCGATGGAACTGCAGGTCCAGGCCAACCGGGTCATCGCGCTGCTGATTTCGGTGGGCGTCCTGGCCGGGATCAAGAAGATGCTCGAATGGCGCGGAGTACCCATGGGACCGCCGCGTCCGCCCACCGCCCCCCTGTCCGCGGAAGGGGAGGACCGGCTGCGGACCGGCCTGGAGGCACTGGATTTCGAAGTGGTATAGTTTAGCGGGAGTTTAGCGGACCGGCAGGCGCTGTCTCTGCGGGCAGGCGTTGTTTCATTAACGCGGTCCCGGGAGGAGAACCAAATCCCATGTCCATGTCTAAGAAGATGAAACACCTGGACGCGCTGCGTAAACAGGCGGCCGAAGGCGGCGGGAAGCGCCGCATCGACCGGCAGCACGACGCCGGGAAATGGACCGCCCGGGAACGGGTGGCCTTTCTCCTGGACGAGGGCAGTTTCGAGGAGATCGGCGCCTTCGTGACCCACGACTGCCAGGATTTCGGCATGGAAGGCACGGAAGTCCTCGGCGACGGCGTGATCACGGGTTACGGCACCATCGACGGCCGCAGCGTCTTCGTCGTGTCCGAAGACTTCACGGTATTCGGCGGTTCACTGGGCCAGGCCTACGGAGAGAAGATCTGCAAGATCATGGACCTTGCCATGAAGAACGGCGCGCCGGTCATCAGTCTCAAGGACTCCGGAGGCGCGCGCATCCAGGAAGGGGTGGTCAGTCTCGCGGGCTACGCCGACATCTTCCTGCGAAACGTGATGGCTTCCGGCGTAATCCCGCAAATTTCGGTGATCATGGGACCCTGCGCCGGCGGCGCGGTCTACTCTCCGGCCATGACCGACTTCGTCTTCATGGTCGAAGATACCAGCTACATGTTTATTACCGGACCGGACGTCATCCGCGCGGTGACCCACGAAGAGGTGACTTTCGACGAGCTGGGCGGCGCGCACGTCCATAACTCCGTGACCGGCGTAGCCCATTTTTCCGCGCCGGACGAACCCTCGTGCCTGTCCATGGTGAAGGAGCTCCTGGCGTTCCTGCCCTCGAACAACATGGAAGATCCACTGCGGGCAGCGTCTTCGGACGATCCCGACCGGATGGACGAGGAACTCGCCCGTATCGTGCCGGACGACGCCAACAAACCTTATGACATCAAGGACGTGATCCACCGGGTGGTGGACCACGGAGATTTCTTCGAAGTGCATGGCGAATTCGCCGACAATATCGTCGTGGGCTTCGCCCGGTTCAACGGGCGGACGGCCGGCATCGTCGCCAACCAGCCCGCTTCGCTCGCCGGCGTGCTGGACATCGACGCGTCCGTGAAAGGCGCGCGGTTCGTGCGCTTCTGCGACGCCTTCAACATCCCCCTGGTGGTCTTCGAGGACGTGCCCGGGTTTCTGCCCGGCGTCACCCAGGAGCACGGAGGCATCATCAAGGAAGGCGCCAAGCTGCTCTACGCGTTCTGTGAGAGCACGGTGCCCCGGCTGACCGTGGTCACCCGCAAGGCCTATGGCGGCGCCTACTGCGTGATGAACAGCAAGCAGATACGCGCCGACATCAATTACGCCTGGCCGTCCGCGCAGTTCGCGGTCATGGGTCCGGAGGCCTCGGTGAACGTGCTTTACCGACGGGAACTGGCCGAAGCGGATGACCCCGACGCCCTGCGCGAGGAACTGACCGCCGAGTTCCGGGAGAAGTTCGACAATCCCTACGTCGCGGCGAAAATCGGGTATATCGATGAAGTGATCCAGCCCCAGGAGACCCGTCCACGTATCATTTCCGCGCTGGAGATGCTGAAGAACAAGCGAGACGCGAATCCACCCAAGAAACACGGGAACATCCCGCTGTAAGAGGGTACATGATCCGAAAAGTCCTGATCGCCAACCGCGGAGAGATCGCCGTCCGGGTGATCCGCACGTGCCGGGAGATGGGCATCGAATCGACGGCCGTCTTCTCTGAGGCGGACCGCACCGCCCTGCACGTGCAGTTCGCCGACGAGGCCTTCTGCATCGGCGACGCGCCTTCCTCGGACAGTTACCTCCGCGTGGACCGGATCATCGAGACGGCGAAGAAGGCCGGCGCCGACGCGGTGCATCCGGGATACGGGTTTCTTTCCGAAAACGGGGAGTTCGCCGATCGTTGCGCGGAGGCCGGCATCACGTTCATCGGCCCTTCCGGCGAGGCCATGCGGACCATGGGAAGCAAGACGGCGGCGCGAAAGACCATGCGCCAGGCCGGCGTGCCCGTCGTACCGGGGACCGAAGAAGGGATCGACAGCGACGAGAAAGCCCTCGGCGCAGCGGAATCCATCGACTACCCGGTCCTCGTGAAGGCGGCCATGGGCGGCGGCGGAAAGGGCATGCGCGTCGTGGAATCCCCGGACGACCTGGCGGGCGCGCTCCGTACCGCGCGGTCCGAGGCCCAGTCCGCCTTCGGCGATGCCACGGTCTACCTGGAGAAATACCTGGTGGAACCCCGTCACGTGGAGTTCCAGGTCCTCGCCGACCAGCACGGGCACGCGGTACATCTCGGCGAGCGGGAGTGTTCGATCCAGCGCCGCCACCAGAAACTCATCGAGGAATCACCGTCCTGCATTCTCGACGACGCACTGCGAAACGCCATGGGAGAAGCGGCCGTACGGGCCGCCGAAGCCGTCCGGTACACCAACGCCGGTACTGTTGAGTTCATCGTCGACCAGGACCGTAAGTTCTATTTCCTCGAGATGAACACACGCCTTCAGGTCGAGCACCCGGTCACCGAGTTGAGAACGGGGCAGGACCTGGTCAGGAGGCAGATCGAGATCGCCGCCGGCATGCCCCTGCCTTTCCGACAGGAAGACGTGCGCCCCCACGGTGCGGCCCTGGAATGCCGCATTTCCGCCGAAGATCCCAATGCGCAGTTCATGCCCTCGGTGGGCGTGGTTACGCGCCTGAGTGAACCGGGCGGCCCCGGGGTTCGGCTGGACAGCGGGTTCTGCGCGGGTTACGAGGTGCCGATCTATTACGATCCCATGATTGCCAAGCTGATCGTATGGGCCGAGAAGCGGGAAGAAGCGATCGCCCGCATGAAGAGAGCCCTGGGAGAATACGATATCGGCGGTATCAAGACCACGATTCCGTTCCACCTCCGGGCCTTGTCCGACCCCCGGTTCATTTCCGGCAACTATTCCACTGCTTTCGTCGAGACCATGGGTCCTGACGAAGATGCCGGGGCCGATGAGCGTCATATCGCCGCCGCCTTCGCAGCGATCATGAAGCACCGGGAAACGAGACGGGCGATGCCGGCCGGGGGCGGCGGGGATGGATCCGGCGGACCGCCTGGGTCAGGAGAGAGTCCGTGGAAGCTGACCGGCCGGCGCGACGCCATGCGAAGGGGCCGATAACGGTCGTCCCGCCGAGGACTGCCCTCCGCAAGTTGCCCGGTGCTGGACACGACGAAGCAGAAGACGGCGAAAGGGTGTACTTTGAGCTACCTCGTTACTATAGAAGGTACAACATACGCCGTCAGCCTGGATGACCGGGAAGGCCGGGTCGCGCTGCGGATCGACGGCCAGCCG
This sequence comes from Gemmatimonadota bacterium, assembly GCA_026702745.1. Classification (NCBI taxonomy): domain Bacteria; kingdom Pseudomonadati; phylum Gemmatimonadota; species Gemmatimonadota bacterium. The sequence goes on along the minus strand of JAPPBT010000072.1, from coordinate 7,299 downwards.
GTGGAAATCGACATGGCCTCGATCCAGGGGGATCAGCTTTATTCCCTGCTCATCGAAGGAAGGTCCTACACGGCGGTCGCGGCGACCTGGGGCGAGCAACGGGAAGTCAGGGTCAACGGCGTATCGTCCGTGGTAACCGTGGAGGACGAGCAACTGGCCCGGTTGCGCGGCCAGGTCAAGACCCGCCGCCACGCAGGGGGCGAACAGGTCAAGGCGCCCATGCCCGGTCGCATTGTGTCGATTTCCGTTGCGGTGGGCGACAAGGTGGAAACCGGCCAGGGCGTGGTCGTCATCGAAGCCATGAAGATGGAGAACGAACTGCGCGCCCACACCGGCGGCTCGGTCAAAGAAATCCGGGCCGGCGAAGGGGACACGGTAGACAGGAACGATGTGCTGGTGGTCATCGGGGATTGAAAGGACTCCGGGCGGATGGGCACGTAGTGCGCCCGGCGCGCGGGATGGCTCAAATTCAGCGGAGTCAGAAAGGGCTGATCCATGCGTCTGGGTGTAGTGGGATACGCGCCGGGAGATCCTCGGGCCGTTACGGCTGAGGTGTTGAAAAAGGGCATGGACCTGGGCGTCACCTCGGTTTGCTACCACGGTCCGGGCGAGGTCCTGGACGTGTTAACGCCGGCAGACTTCAACCGGGTCAACGCGCTCTATGATAATCTCGGACTGGAACTGGCCCAGTTCGGAATAGGTTACCGCGAGTGCCTCTTCGACCCGGACGGATCGGTGCGTGACCGGGTTTTAAAGACCATATGCCGCGGCATCGAAGCAGGCCGGGCGCTCAGGGCGCACAACGTATTGATCCGGACCGGCAGCCTGAACCCGTCGGGGTCCTACGACCCCACACCCGAGAACCACGAACCGGGACGGCTCGACGTGCTGATCGACACCCTGTCGCGGGTCGCGGACAAGGCGGAGGAGGAGGGGATGACCGTGGTGATCGAGACCCACGTGCTCACGATCATGGGGTCGCCCGAGATCAACCGGCAGGTGATTGAGGCCGTAGGGTCCGAACGGCTAAGGGTGGTCATGGATTTTGTGAACCACTTCCAGTCCCTGGACCAGGCCTACCACAGCGCGGAACGCTTAAACCGCATCTTCGACGTCATGGGGCCGATCTCGACGGTCTCCCACATCAAGGACATCAGCGTGGAACCCGGCTTTGTCGTCCACATGAACGAGGAAGTGCCCGGCGCCGGGGTGCTCGACCTGGTGACGGCCGTGCGGCGGTGGGAGGAGATTCAGCCGGAAGGCTACATGCTGGTGGAACATCTGCCCGAGGACAAGATCCCCACGGCGGTCGCGAATGTGCGGCGCATCGCGGAAGAGGCCGGGGTGGAGATCGTCTGACGAAACTGCAGAGGACTCGTGTTTACGTCCCCATTGACGCTTTCACCGCTTCCGCCAGCCCATCCCCCAGCGGCACGTTTTTCATCTCGCCCGACCTTCGTAACTTGAGTTCCACTACACCTTTTTCTACCCCGCGCCTGCCCACGGTCAGCCTCACCGGAATGCCCATGAGGTCCGCGTCGTTTAACTTCACCCCGGCGCGGTCGTCGCGGTCGTCGAAGAGCACTTCGAGTTCCGCCGAGACCAGGGTCTCGTAAACCGATTCCGCCACGTCCGATACGCGGGGGTCGCCGCCGGACAGGTCGATGACGACCACCTGGAATGGTGCCGCGGCCGCGGGCCAGCAGATGCCGTTGTCGTCGTGGTGGCGCTCCACGATCGATGCCATGAGGCGGTCGATGCCGATCCCGTAGCACCCCATGACGATAGGACGGGAGACATTCTCCCGGTCCAGGTAGCCCGCGTTCATGGCTTTGCTGTACTTGTCCCCGAGCTTGAAGATGTTTCCGACTTCGATCCCCTGGTCGGCCCGGAGGCCGGCGCGGCAGGCGGGGCAGGCGTCTCCGTCGCCGGCCGCGGCGATGTCCGCGACGATATCGGCTTCGTAGTCCCGGCCGTAATTCACATTGCGCATGTGATAGTCGACGCGGTTGGCTCCCGCTACCAGGTTGAAGCAGGCCGGGATCAGATCGTCGACGACGAGGAGCGAACGGGACCGGTCTATGCCGAGGGGGGACCCGAATCCGGGCTCCGCGCCGACGGCGCGTATCTCCTCCGGCGTGGCCGGCCGGAGCTGGAGCGCTCCGACCGCGTTGGCGAGCTTGGTATCGCTGAGTTCCATGTCGCCCCTGAGCACGGCGAACACGAACCGGTCCACCGCCCCGTCCTGATCGTCCGCGACGGTGGCGACCATGAACATGGCCTTGGCGGTCTTCGTCACCGGGATGTCCAGGAAACGGGAAAGATCGTCGATCGTAGCGGTGCCCGGCGTGTGGATGTCCTCGAGGGGCAGCCGCTCCTCGGCGGCCGGTTGGACTTTTTCGAATCTTGCAACCTGCCGGTTTGCACGGTAACCGCAGGCTTCGCAGGACAGGATCGTGTCTTCGCCGGACGGCGCCGGTTCGATGAACTCGTGGGCGTCCGACCCGCCCATCATCCCCGGGTCGCTGCGCACCGCCACCGCGTCGAGCCCGCAGCGCCTGAATATGTTGGTATATGCCTGGAAGACTTTCTCGTACCAGTCGTCCAGATCCCCGCCATCCACGTGAAAAGAGTAGCCGTCCTTCATCGTGAACTCGCGCATGCGGATCAGCCCGGCTCGGGGCCGCGGCTCATCCCTGAACTTGGTCTGGATCTGGTACAGAAGGCAGGGCATTTGACGGTAGCTTCTGACCACGTCGCGTATCATGGACGTCACCACTTCTTCGTGGGTCATGGCCAGGCACAGGTCGCGGCCGTTCCGATCCTTCAGCCGGGCCATGTCGCTCCCGATCTGCTGCCACCGGCCGCTCTCCCGCCAGAGGTCCGCCGGCTGCACCACGGGCAGCGTTACTTCCTGGCCGCCGATGCCGTCCATCTCTTCGCGGACGATCGCTTCGATGCGTCGTTTGACCCGCAGGCCGAGGGGCAGGTAGGCGAAGATGCCGGAAGCCACCTGCCGGATGAGGCCCGCGCGAAGGAGCAACTGATGGCTGGGGATTTCCGCGTCGCCCTGGGTCTCACGCAGCGTTTGATAGAAGAGCTGTGACAGTCGCATGAAATATCCCGTAATCCGTACCCGGACCAGTCGGGCGGTAATGAATCGGACCTGCCTTCGGACGATGCATAAACGGTTGCTTACGAACCGCCTGCGGGTATATTCAAGAAAGGTTTTGAACGCGGCGATTTCAAGCGGTAAACAAGGAACCTTGTGATAAGGATAACCCCGTGAAGACCGGACGTACGACAGATCGCTTACCCGTGTCAACAGACCGCATACCCGTAGCGTATGGTTACTGGAAAAGCGCCATTACGGCGAAGACGATGGGCGCCCGGACACCGCTCTACGACGTGCAGTGGAACGGCGACGGTACCGGCCTGGTATGGCTGGAACAGCGGTCGGATACCGGTGTGCTCGTTTGCCGCAACGGCACCGACGCGCCTTACGACCTGACGGACGGCCATCCGGTCCGGGGCGGCGTCGGCTACGGGGGCGGTGACTACACCGTCGCCGATGACTGGGTCGTGTTCGCCGAAAAGGACGGCAGGCTGTACCGCCAGTCCCTGGCTCCAGGAACGGCCCGGCCGATCACGCCCGCCTTCGGCGCGGCCGCTGCGCCAACCGTGTCACCTGATGGAAAGTGGGTGCTGTACGTCCATACATGCGAATCGGTAGACGTCATCGCCCTGGTCGACGGCGAGGGCAGCGGATGGCCGGTGAACCTGGTGCGCGGCGCCGATTTCTACATGCAGCCGGCCTGGCATCCCGACGGCGAGCAGATCGCCTGGATCGAGTGGGACCAGCCGCAGATGCCCTGGGACGGCACGCGGCTGAAGACCGCCCGGATCGATTCCGGCCGCCGCGCGCCGGATGACGAGCGGTTGATCGCGGGAGATACGGATACGCCCGTATTCCAGCCCGCCTTCTCTCCCGACGGCAGGTGGCTTTCCTACATCGTTACGGAAGGAGAGTGGGAGAACCTGGTCGCGCTGGACCTCGACACGGACGAGCGGCGCGTCGTGGCCGGGGGCGCCACCCTGGCCGACCCGGCCTGGGTGCAGGGCGTACGGGTCTACGGCTGGGGGCCGGACGGCGATACCCTTTACTACCGCAGTAACGAGAAGGGCTTCGCGTCTTTGTGGAAGGTCTGCGTGTCGTCCGGCCTGAAGGCGAAGCTCGAAACACCCCGGTACACCTGGATGATGCAGATCGCCGTCTCCCCAGCCCGGGATACCGTGGCCTGTATCGCCTCTTCGTCCACCGTTCCGGAGCGCGTGATCACCCTGGAAGAAAGTGAACATGCGGTGCATTGCCATACGGTGCATCGCCGCAGCCAGTCGGAGATGATCCCCGAAGCGGACCTGTCCGTTCCCGAACCGATTTCCTGGACGAACCCGGACGGGGGCGAGGTGTACGGACTCTACTATCCGCCCGCCAGCAGCCGGTTCTCCGGGTCCGGAAAGCCGCCGGCCATCGTCAGCATCCACGGGGGACCGACCGGCCAGCATCGGACGGACTATTCCGCCGAGATCCCCTTCTTCACCAACCGGGGCTATGCCTGCCTTTACGTCAACTACCGTGGAAGTACCGGTTATGGCAGATCCTATATGACCGCCCTGCGCGAGCACTGGGGCGAGTACGACACGGAAGACGCCGTCAGCGGCGCGCTGGCCCTGGTGGAACGTGAACTCGCCGATCTGGACCGCATCGTCATCAAGGGCGGCAGCGCGGGAGGTTTTACCGTGCTCAACGCCCTGGTCCATCATCCCGGGGTCTTCCGGGCCGGCCTGTGTCTCTACGGCGTGACCAATCTCTTCGGCCTGGCCACGGATACCCACAAGTTCGAGGCGAAGTACCTGGATCTGATGGTGGGGACGCTGCCTGAGCACAGCGACCGGTACCAGGCCTGGTCGCCCATTTTCCACGCGGACCGTATTGTAGATCCGGTCGCCATATTCCAGGGCAGCGAGGACAAGGTAGTCCCGCCGGACCAGGCCGAATCGATCGTCGAGGTCCTCAAGCGGAACAAGGTTCCCCACATCTACCGGTTGTACGAGGGCGAGGGGCACGGCTGGCGAAAAGTGGAGACCATCGTTTCCTTCTACGACGACGTGGAACGGTTCCTGAAGCGGTACGTACTCTGATGCGGTGGATACAGAAGCAGATCACCTTGACCCCCAGACCCCGGGGCTACCACCTGGTGACGGATGAGATCACCGACAAGGTCCCCGCGCTGGCGGACATCGATGTGGGCATCGCCCACGTCTTCATCTGCCACACCTCCGCTTCCCTCACCATCAATGAGAACGCGGCGCCCGACGTCCGGGGCGACTTCGAGCGCCACATGAACGTCCTCGTCCCGGAGCACCAGCCGTACTACCGTCATGACGAGGAGGGGCCGGATGACATGCCGGCACACATCAAGGCCTCGATGATGGGAAGCAGCGTGTCCATACCCGTCACCGGCGGCCGGCTGAACCTGGGTATCTGGCAGGGCATCTATCTCTGCGAACACCGGGACCGCGGCGGTGCGCGGCGACTGGTGGTCACCATCTACGGTAGTCCAGCCTGAAGGGATCTTCGTGGGAACCCTGGCGGATAAACTGACCGGCCTGTTTGCCGACGCCTTTCAATCGGCCGGCTACGATCGAAGCTATGGCGAAGTGCGGGTATCGGACCGGCCCGACCTGTGCCAGTTCCAGTGCAACGGGGCACTTGCGGCGGCCAAACAGTACCGGGCCAACCCGCGCCAGATCGCACAGAACGTGGTCGATGCCATCTCGGCGCCGGACGTCTTCGATGGGCTTTCGCTCGCCGGACCGGGCTTCATCAACATCGTGTTGCAGGACGACTTTATCGCCGCCCACGTCCAGGAAGTATACGAGGACGACAGGTTGGGCTGCGAAACCGCCACGACGCCGGGGAGATTCCTCGTCGATTACGGCGGGCCCAACGTGGCCAAGCCGCTCCACGTCGGCCACCTCCGGGCCGCCATCATCGGCGAGAGCATCGTTCGGATCTGCCGCTTCCTGGGCCACGAAGTGATTGGCGACGTGCACCTGGGCGACTGGGGCCTGCAGATGGGCCTCATCATCGAGGGCCTGCGGAACCGCCGGCCGGAGCTGCCCTATTTCGATGCCGGTTATTCGGGGCCATATCCCGAAGAGCCCCCCGTGTCCATCGGTGACCTGGAAGAGTTGTATCCCCAGGCCAGCGAAAGGGAAAAAAGCGACCTGGAATTCGCCGAAGCCGCCCGTCAGGCCACGGTGGAACTCCAGGCCGGTCGCCCGGGTTACCGCGCACTGTGGCAACATTTCCGTGACGTGTCCGTCGACGACCTCAGGCAGAGCTACGAACTGTTGAACATCCATTTCGACCTGTGGCTCGGAGAGAGCGATACCCAGGACCGGCTTCATGGCCTGATTGAACGGCTGAAGGCGGAAGGATACGCCAGGGAAAGCCGGGGGGCGCTGGTCATAGAGGTCGGCGACCCGGAAGACAAAGAATCGATTCCCCCGCTGATGCTGGAGAAAACCGACGGCGCGGTGTTGTACGGCACGACCGACCTGGCGACCATCGACCAGCGCATCGAGGAGTTCCGGCCCGACTACATCCTCTACGTGGTCGACAACCGCCAGCAGCAGCATTTCAGGCAAGTTTTCAAGGCTTCCTACAAGACGGGCGTGGCGCCGGAGTCGACGCGGCTGGAGCACAACGGCTTCGGGACCATGAACGGGAAGGACGGGAAGCCATTCAAGACCCGCGAGGGCGGGATCATGAAGCTGAAGGACCTGATCGGGCTGGTGACCGACCACGCCATGGCGCGCATCGAAACTATCGAATCTGTCCGTGAATACGATGAGGACGAGAAGGCGCACATCGCCCGCATCGTGGGCGTGGCAGCCCTGAAATACGCCGACTTGATGAACCACCGCACCAGGGACTACGTCTTCGACTTGGACCGGTTTTCATCCTTCGAGGGCCGGACGGGACCCTACATTCTCTACGCCGCCGTGCGGATCAAGTCCGTGCTGCGACGGGCCGGCGAACGCGACCACCAGCATGGCAGGATCATGGCGCCCCGAAGCGATTCGGAACGCGACCTGGACCTCAAGTTGTCCGAACTGCCCGCGGTGGTCGACCTGGCCTTCGAGACCCGGGCGCCGAACCACCTGTGCGAATATGCCTTCCAGCTGGCCACGGCCTATAACCGTTTCTACCATACCCACCACATCCTGAAC